>DASYCL010000227.1:0-7039 GCA_036500245.1 Polyangiaceae bacterium
GCCCAAAGGCGCTTGATTTTCGGCTTTTCCACGCTTCGCGCTGTGCACGAAGCATGCCTCGCCGGGCGCACGCGCGGCCCTCGCAAGCGAACGGCGCGCCGCGACCAGATGCCACAGCGAGACGCATTTGCGCCGCCGACCGCGACCCTTCGAATCGAGTCCCGCAGATCGATCGTCTGCGCGCTTAAGTCAACGTACCGCCCTTCAACTCCAGCAGGCAGCTCGATCTCGTTTAGTCGATAACACTCTCGCCTGCGGGCAGCACTCGGGCGTTACGTCCAAACCGCCGAGCGCTGCGGGCAGCGCCGCAAGGTTTCGCTCCATTCAACTTTTCCTGCACGCAGCACGGATCCCACTATCGAATAACGAGTAGAGCTCTGCAGGCTGCCCGGCTTTGTCATCGCATAATGAGAAGGTGTTGCCCGCAGCAAGGCTTTGGTCGACCGCTAAGCAACCCAAGCTCCCCGCGGAAAAGAATCGTTATCTGAGGACCACATCTGTGCTGCCGGCTGCAAGGTTGGGTTATGCGCTGAACCTCAATGCTGCCGCTGGCGGTCCCCATTAGGCGATAACCTAACGAGGCTGCCCGCAGGAATCGAACCGTTATCGTCTAACCTACCGCTCCTGCCTGCAGGAACGGGCGGCGCGTTTCAGAGCGTGCCGCCTCTTTATTTGCGTTTATCTGCGCAACTGCCGCTGACCGCGACCGAGAAGACCTGCACGGTTGCTAGTCGCGCATGAAGTGACAGGTGTACCCGCCCGGGTGCTTGTCCAGATACTTCTGGTGATAATCCTCGGCGACGGTGAACGGCCCGGCGTCGACGATTTCGGTGACGATTGGCGCCTTCCAGCGCGCTTTGGCCTTTTCTTTCGCGCGCTCGGCCGCTGCGCGCTGCGCCGGTGAAGTCACGAAGATTGCGGAGCGGTATTGCGTGCCGCGATCGTTACCTTGTTGGTTCTTCGTGGTCGGGTCGTGCATGCGGAAGAAGAAATTGTCGAGCAGATCTTCGTAGGCGAGCTTTTTCGGATCGAACAGCACGCGGATCGATTCAGCGTGCCCGGTGCGACCGGTGCGGACTTGTTCGTAAGTGGGCTTCGGCGTGCTGCCGCCCGCGTAGCCGACCTCGGTTTCGATCACGCCGGGGATCTTACCGATGATGTCTTCCATTCCCCAAAAGCAACCGCCCGCCAAAATCGCTTCCTCGATCGTGGCTTCGCAGCCGGGAGCTTCGCCCGAAGCGGGGACTGCGCACGCGTTGTCGCGCGCCGCGGGTTCTTGGTGGGTGTGCGCGCCGTCGCCGAAGAGCGCGCGGTATTCGCCGTAGCCCTCCGCTTCGAGCTTCGCGACGGGGATGAAGCGCAACGACGCCGAGTTGATGCAATAACGCTGGCCGGTCGGGCGCGGCCCATCGTCGAACAAGTGCCCGAGGTGCGAATTGCCGTGCTTGGATCGCACTTCGACGCGCCGCATGCCGTGACTCAAATCGCTCTTGTCGACGACGTTTTCGTCGTCCACCGGTTTCGTGAAGCTCGGCCAACCGGTGCCTGAATCGAACTTGTCCGTCGAGCTGAAAAGCGGCTCTCCGGTCACGATATCGACGTAAAGCCCCGCTTCGTGGTTGTCCCAAAACTCGTTGCGAAACGGCGGCTCGGTGGCGTCGTGCTGCGTCACTTCGTACTCGAGTGGGCTGAGCCGAGAGCGGAGCTCATCGGCAGCGGGTTTGGAGTAGGAACGCTCTGCCATGTTCATCCTTTCGCGCGCGAGGTGCTCGCGAGCTCATTGAATACGTGCACGAGTAATCCGCGGTTACCCGCGCCGCCGGGTAGCGTAGCAAGCTTTTCCGACGACCCACGAACCTGGCACATTGCAAGGCGTTCTTTGTCGAGGCGCCCGGACCAGCGTGCAGCGTCGCCACAATCAAGCGCAATGAAACTTGACCGAGCCATGCAACAAATCCGTACTTGCGCGAACGGCCGGTCGCACGCGGCTGGAGAGCGAGCTTTGCCCCACCCAAAAATGTCCGGGCTGCGAGCGGCCGAGGCTTGGCAGCGGCGCGAGGCTCGCATAGTCCATGAGCATGCTTTCCGAGTCGCATCCGGACGCCTGGCGCTGCGTGCACGAAGCGCGCTGGCGCTTGCTCGAAAGCTACGCGCTCGCGCGCCAAGAAGGGCTCGCCAGCCCGATCGGATTAGTGGCGGATTTGCGCAACCCCCGCGCCGCGCAGCTCCTGAGGCAGCTGCTGCTCGCGCCGGGCTCGGCAATCGATCACGTGTACGCTGGCTGCGTCGAACGCGGCGCGCTTTGCGCCGCGCTCGTCGGCAGCGCGCCGGAGCTGGCCGAAGATTTGTTCTCGCGCGCGGACGAGCCGGGCGCATGGACCGCATTGGTCCTGCAAGACGAAGGCGCAGTCCTCAGCGCCACCTGGCAAGAATTGATCTCCGGCGCCGCTCCTCGAGCCAGTGCGCGGCGTCGCAGCGGGCCGAGATGAGGTTTTAGCGAAGCGTGGGCCTTCAGAAATTCACTTTCTGAGCTCTCGTCCGATCTCGCGCGCGATCGCGCCGGAACAATTCACCGGACCACCTGCCCGGGGACAAAACAAACTCACGGGTCCACCTGCCCGGAAATAAAATAAAGCAGCTGATCGCCGGGCTGATCACGGTTCTCGACGCGCTTCGCGATCCCCGAAGGGGGGAAAGAGAGGCGGCCACGTTAAAACTGACCGACGCGCTTCGTGATACCCGAAGGGGTGAACAGGCGCCCGTCGCGTCGCTCGACGCGCGAGCGGCCAAGCGCTTTGCCCGCGCAGGGCCAAACACATCCCAACGGATGAGGCACCAGCTAACCCTAAGCTAGTAACCTAGGCGCATTAGTGAGCGCGCGAACTCGGACTGGCGCGATCCGCTGACTCAGCGCGAAACGCGGCTTTCAAATACACTTCCGCGACTTGGGATTCGTCGAGCAAGCCGATCACGTGACCGGCGTTGTCCAGGATCGGCAGCTCATGCAAGGCGTTTTCGACCATGCGTTCGGTGGCGGTGCGCAAATCGTCGTCGCTCTTCACGGAGACGACGGGTTGCATCAAATCCGCCGCCAGCGTCCAGCGCGCGATCTCGAATTCGACCGACATCACGCGGAGGGCACTCACCGTCACGAGCCCGACGATGAGCTCTGCTTCGTCGAGCACCGGAAATACGTCTTGGTCGCCACTGTCCCGAACCCGTTCTAGGATCTCACTGGCGGGGGTTTGCTTGCGGAAGCACACCGGCACGAAATCCGCGCGCATCAATTCGCTCACGCGCATGCCGCGCAAGACGTCGAGCAAGAGCGCGTCGCGATGGATCGGTGAGTCGCGTAACGTGGGCACTTGTGACGAGTAGAGCGCGCGGCGGCGCAGTGCCACGAACGCGATCCCCTGCGTGAGCATGAGCGGAACCAAAAGATCATAGTTGCCCGCGAGCTCGCACACGAGCACGAGCGCGCTGAGCGGCGTGTGCGCAATACCGCCGTAAAACGCCCCCATGCCGACCAGCGCGAAGGCGCCGGAAGAGATCCGCGGATCGTGGAGCAAGAGCCCTGCCGCGCGACCGAAGGCTCCCCCGAGCAATCCGCCAATCGCGAGCGCCGGCGCGAAATCTCCGGCGCTGCCGCCCGAGCCGATCGTGATCGAGGAGGCCACGAGCTTCACGAATGCGAGCGCGCTGAGCCAGGCCACCGCGGTCCAGCCCTCTTGCAACCACGGTGAGCCCGCAATCGCCATTTGCACGGCACCGTAGCCGCCGCCGAGTAACCCGAGACCTTGCCCCGGCGCGTGCAAGTGATTGCCGACTAACATGATGATCGGCGTGCACAGAACGCCGAGCGTGAGCCCGCCAATCGCCGGCTGCGCCCACGGCGGCACGGGCAGCTTGCCGAAAAGCCTTTGGCAGCCATGATAGACCTTGAGAAAGAGCACCGAGACGGCAGCGATGACCAGCGCAAGCAGCAAGAACAACGGCAATTGTCCGGGCACGAACGGAAAGCGCGGCACGCGCGCGAAGAGCGTGCTCTCACCGAAGATCGAAATGATCACCGAATACGACACGACGCTCGCGAGCACCGCCGGGATCAGCGCGTCGGACTCGAAGCCATCGCGATAGAGCACTTCGACTGCGAGCAGCGCGGCGCCGAGCGGCGTGCGGAACACCGCGGTGATGCCGGCCGCGACCCCCGCGACCATCAGAATGCGACGCTCGCGCGTACTCACGTTGAACCAGCGGCTGACGAGCGCGCCGAGCGCGCCGCCGATTTGCATGGTCGGGCCTTCGCGGCCACCGGCGCCGCCGGTGCCGAGCGTGAACATCGAGGCGATCGCTTTGACCCAAATCACGCGCCGGCGAATGTTGCCGCCCTCGAAGTGAAACGCGTCGATCATGGCGTCGCCGCCGCCACCGCGCGTTTCGGGCGCGAGGCGCGACAAAAGTCCGCACACGAGCCCGCCAATGCCGGGCAGGAGCACCAACAACCAAGGACGAAAGGTGTAGTGACCGCTGCCGGCCGCGAAGGTTTCGCCGTCCGCGCGGAGCGGGATGTAGCCTGCGAGCTCTTCGAGCACGCCGCGCTGAAAATACTCGAGCCCGGCGAAAAACGCGGCGCCCGCGAGGCCTGCCACGATGCCGACCGCGGCCGCGTGGAGCAGCGTGCGGCCGACGATGCGCAAATCGAGCGGCGCGCGTTCGGTGAAGATCGAAAATGCCGGCCCACGCCAAGCGGTGAGCGCGCGCAAGCGGCGCTTCATCGACTCCGCGAGCTCGTTCGTCGCCATGTTCGGGCTTGCACTCGAGTACACTCCGGCCCTGCGCTCCGCAAGGCGAAAGCTCTTAGCACTCGACGCGCGCAAAAAGTCGGCGCAGAAAAGAGCGCAGTGATCGAGCAGCCCGCCTCCATCGCGCCTTCCTCGTTGACCGGGCGCTTCATCGACTCGGACGTGCAGCCCGGCGTGCGCTACGTGCTCGAGCAGCAAGTCGGCGAGGGCGGCATGGGCGCGGCTTACTTGGCGCGCCGCGAAGCGCCGGACGGCGCGTCGCCCGTGGTCGTGAAAGTGGTGCGTCGCGCGTTCGGCTCGACCGACATTTCGCCCGAGCTCGTGGCGCAAAAAGAAGCAGTCGCGCTCGGCCGCTTGAACGAGCACGTGCCGCCCTGTCCGTTCGTGGTGCGCTTCGTCGACACCGGCAGCACGCCTTACTTCGGGCATCCGCCGACGCCGTGGATCGCGATCGAATACGTGCATGGCGGCGTCGAAGGCACGACGCTCGAAGATCGCGTCACTTACTCGATTCACAAAACCGGCTTCGCCTTCGATCCGCTGCGCGCGGCCCATGCTCTACGCTGCCTCGCGAGCGGCATCGCCGCGATTCACGGCGTGGGCGTGATTCACCGCGATCTCACGCCGGGCAACGTGCTCTGCTGCGGCTTTGGCGAGACCGAGATTTTCAAGATTTCGGATTTTGGTTTGGCTCGCCCTCGGGGTCTCGGTCAGACATTTGCGGGCGTCGGGTTCGGCACGGTCGGTTACGCGGCGCCCGAACAAGCGCTCGATCAAGGCGTGGACGTCCAAACGGACGTGTTCGCGCTGGCCTGCATCGCGTATTACATCTTCACCGGCTCGCACTATTTCGACGGCAACGGCCCGTACGAAGCGTACCAGCAAATGCGCGGAAAAGTGCGCCGGAGCATCACCGAGAGCCAGGTACTGAGCCCTGAAATCCGCGAACGCGCCGAAGCATGCCGCGCGATCGACACCGCGCTCGCTTGGGCCACGGCGCTCTCGGTCGAGCATCGGCCGCAAAGCGCGGAGGCTTTGATCAATGCCATTTCGCCCTGGCTCAGCGATCGTCCCGCGCCGCCCACGTCGAGTCGGCGGCTGTTGCGCACGATGGCGAGCTTGTCGCCGCCGTCGGACATGGCGGGCTGGCGCTGGATCGTCAAGCATCGCCCGCAAGACGACATGGTGATTCAAAGCGCGGCCTGGGACACCGATGGTCGCTGCTTCGCGCTCACGCCGCGCGGCCCGCTGTTTTGGAACGGGGACTCTTGGCTCGGCGCGAAGAGCATCCTCGCGCGCATTCCGCGCGGCATGACTTTCGCGCGCCGTCACGAAGCCGGCGGATGGCTCATCGGTGGCTCGAACGGCACGCTCGCCGTGTTCGGCACGGACGGCGTGCGCGAACTCACCAGCGCGCCCGAAGCGAGCGTCGAATTCTTGGACGCGAGCGGCATCTTCGATGATCTGCTGCTCGCAGTCGGTCGGCGACCGGGCTTGCCACCGTCGCTCTGGGCCATGTCGGGCCGACGCTTTCTAAAGCCTTATCCGCTCGACGGCGTGCAGAATGTCTCGGCCGTGCTGCGCTTCGACGACACGCGCTGGCTCGTCTGCGGGCGCTTGGTGCAAGGCGGCGGATTTGCGGCGCTGTACTCGCCGCTGCAATGGGCGCTCACGCCACTTCGCACACCGGCGACGCGCGCGTTCGTGAATGGCGCGAGCAGCACCGAGCGCAGCTTGGCTCTGATCGTCGGCAGTGACGGCACCGCGCTTCGCGCCGAAGGCGACGACACCACTGTCTCGCTCGTGCACGGCACCCCCGATCTCTCGGCCAGCGCACTCGATTTGTTGGATCGCGAGTGGGTCGCGAGCCTCGGCAAATTGTGGACGCGCGATCCACGCTTGGCAGAAGCGTGGCGCCCGGCCTGGAGCGATGCCCATTGGGAAGCCCCGTTCGTGAGCATGCTGGCGGATTCGGGCCGCGTGATGGCGATGACCGCCAGCGCCGGCATCGTCGAAGGCCGCAGCGACAGCCAACGCAACGCTTGAGTGTCTAATACCGAATTTCGATTCGCCGCGCGCGTGCGCCAATAATGCTCATCAGATCGCGCGAACTATCGTAGTCATGTAGCGATTCGCCGCGGCCGCCCACGGCAGATTCGCCGCAGCTTGGCGTAACGGATGCTTTTTCGGGCTGACTTCGCGCGCATTCACGCTTGCTCGTTCCCAGCGTGAAACTA
>DASYCL010000228.1:0-8169 GCA_036500245.1 Polyangiaceae bacterium
CGCCATTTTTGCTTCGGCTGGGACTGCTCGCGCGGCCGGCCCGGACCCGGCCGCGCAAGCGCAGCGCCTCGTCACGCAGCTCGACGCGCCGACGACCCGAGCGCTCGTCGCCGAGCCGCTCAGCAAAGCCAAGGCCGCGCAAGAGCGCGCAAAGAACGCCCGCGCCTCCGGTGATTTGCATCACGCGACCGAGCTCGACGTGCTCGCACTCACCTGGGCAGAAGTCGCGAGCGATCTGGTGCGCACGGCCGCCGCAGAAAAGAAGCTCGCCGAAGTTCAAAAGCAAGTTGGCGAACTCGAGCAAAAAGCCGCACGCAGCCAAGCCCTGATCGAACAAACCATCGCGCGTCGCGGACGCGCCGAGCAAAACCTGACAAGCTTCGAAGCCTCGAAGCCGCCGAACGTCGGCAAACCCGCTGCCAACAAAGCCTCTGACAAGAAGCCCGCGCTGACCAAGCCGGTCAAAGGCAAAGGCGGCGACAAGAAGTGATGCGCTCCACCCGCTCGATGATGCTCGCGCTCGTGCTCGGCGCTTGCGCGCCGATGCCGCGACCGGCTGTGATGCACGAGGTCGAAACCGCGCGCGCAAGCGCCGCGGTGCAGGAAGCTGCGAAAATCGCGCCACAGGCCTACGCCGACGCCGACCTGCGCCGCAGCCAAGCCGAAACCGCCTTCCATGACGACGATCAGCCGTCCGCGCAAATCCTGAGCGAACAAGCGCTCGCCGCCTACGCGCGAGCGACGGTGCAAGCCCGCCTCGTGCGCGCCGAATCCGCGCTGGCGGACGAACAAAATCGATTGAACAAGGCGACGCAAAATCAAGCCGACCTCGACGCGCAAGAACAACGCTTCCTGCTCGAAGCCGAGACGCTGGAAGCGCGTTTGAAGGTCGCGCGGGACGCCGAGCCGCTCGCTGCAAGCGCGCCCGCTTCCGCTGAACGCGAACAAGCGCGCCTCTTAGCCGTCAAAGCAATGTTGTCGCAAGCGAAGCTCTTGTGCTTGTCCGCGCGCCTCCTCGATCCGAAGCGAGAAGCGCTGGCTCCACTCTTGACCAAGCTGACCGACCTCGCTGCGAAACTCTCGACCCCACCGGCGCCAATCGACGACGCCGTCGCGGTGCGCAGCGGTTGTTTGAAAGAGCTCGCCTTGGCACGCCGGCCCGTGACCGAGCGCGCGCCGGAAGCGGGCGTGACGGATGCGCTGCTCGCCGAGCTCAGCAACGCGAATCTGCTCCCTTTCCGTGACGACCGCGGTGTCGTGGTCACCCTGCGCGCGCTCTTCAACGCCAAAGATCAACTGAACGCTGATGGCTCGAGCTCGCTCGATATGCTCGGCAAGATCGCCAAAGTCCATCCAGAGTTCCCGCTGCTCGTGGTGGTGCACTCCGCACGCGGCAACGCGACCGCGCACGACGCCGCAGAAGCCAACTCGGTCGCCGAAGCGCTGCGCAAAGCCGGCGCCACCCGCGTCGATACGGATGCAGCTGGGAGCGCCGAGCCAGTGCTCGATCCCGAGCGCCCCGGCGCGAACGAGCGCAACGCGCGGGTCGAGGTCGTGTTCGTCTCGCCTTCGAGCTCCTGAATTCGGGAGCAACGCGCGTTCCACGCTCCAGCCAGGCTGAAACCCTGGACGCAGCGCGCCGTCGGGCGCAAGTTAATGAAGTCTCGGGCATTCTCGCTCGAGACTCGGAACGACGCTTGGCAAGAGATCCCCTGTTCGGAGAACGCATCGTTTGGGCGGGGCGCCCGACCGAGCTGGCGCCGCCGCCGCTTTGGCGCGGAGTCGCGCTCGTGTTCTTCATCATCTCGGCGATCTCGCTCAGCTTCGCGCTCGTGATCGCGCTCGTGCTACGCACGGCGCCGGCCGGTCCGATGCTGTTTTCGCTGTGGTGCGCGTCGCTCGGCATCGCCGCGCGCGAAGTGCCGCGCATGTGGCTCGCCAAAGCTCGCTACGTCGTGACGGACGAGCACGTCATCGTTTACTTCGGTCCGTTCCGTCGCAGCATCGAGCGCCGCGCGATCAGCTTCGCGCGCATCTTCTGGAACGATGTCGATCACACCGCGGGCGATCTCGAACTCGTCCGCGCAGTCCCGACCGGCGCGCTCCGCCGGCGCTTGATGTTGAAGCTCTACGGCGTGCGCGCGCCTGACCGAGTGTGGGCGATCGTGCGCGGCGCCGAAGCCATCGCGCCATCCGGTCAGCACGGCGAACGCCCGCTCGCGCAGCGCCTCGATCACGGCGAGCGCGTGATTTGGTCCGCGCGTCGCCACCCGCAATTGCGCGCCTATTTGCCGCACGGTCAGCGCGAGTGGAGCCTAGTTGGGATTGGTGGGTTTCTCTTTGCGGGCGTGGGGCGCATGGTCGAGAGCGCGATCCCGGCGCTGCGCCACGTCGCGCGGGGCGGCCTACCGGTGCTCTCGTTCCCATTTGCGGCGCTCACGTTCGGGCTCTCGCTCGCGGTGCTCTTGGTCTTCGCGGTCGGCTGCTACGTGATTTACGACGCGGTCATTCGCCAAGCCTTCGCCGCCAAACACACGCGCTATCTGATCACCGACAAGCGCGTCTTGATTCAGCGCGGCGCCGAAGAGCTGCACGTCGATCGCCAACTCATCGTGGATGTGATCGATGCGCCAATTGGCGACGGCCTGCACGATGTCTTCTTCGTGCTGGACGGCCCGCGCGCGCGCGCGCTCGCTGCGAGCGGCGCGTTCGGAGAGCTCGGACGCGGCCCGCACCTTCGCCCCGTGTTCGAAGCCGTCGACGACGCGGAAGGCGCGACGCGCGTGCTGCGCGGTGACGGCCCGGAGCCGGAATTGCCGCACGCGGCCTGAGCCCTTTACAGCGGATTCAGCGTCGGCGCCGGCAGTTCAGCGGGTGCCGTGCGCGGCGCGGGATACTTCGCGAGTTCACGTTCCACGCTCGCCTTGTGCAAGCGCGCCGGCTGCACCCACGACGCGTGATCGACCTCGGCGCGCACGAGGTACGCGGTCCACTCCTCTGCGGCATCCGCCAGTGCTTCGCGCTTCGAAGTCGCATCCTTCGCGGCTCGACTCTGTGCCATCGCGCGGAGCGCCTTATAGTAGTGAATCTCGTACTCCGGCGTGAAGAACGTGCCCGGTAAATCCAAGACACTGACTTCGCCGAACATCGTCTGTGGCAGCGGCATCGCGAGCGCGCGACTTGCCGCTGCGAGCGCGGCCGGAAAATCCCCAAAGCGGTCGAGCGCCACGGCCAAACCGTAGTACGCCGCAGTCACGTGATCGGCGCGCTCGGCGCCCGCGAGCGCGACGCGATACTCGCTGATGGCCAGCTGCAATTGACCGAGATCCATGTCGGTTTCAGCCAAATTCGTGTAGAGCCGCGCGCGATCTTCGCTTTCCCAATCGAGCTCGAGCGCGCGCACGTAAGCCGCGCGGGCCGCGTGTTCGTCCCCCAGTTTTGCGTAAGTCACGGCCAAATCCGACCAGCCATCGGCGGCGAGCGGGCTATCCGGCGCATCCTTCAAGGCTTGCTCGATCACACAACGCGCATCCGCCGTGCGATCGCTCGGCACGTCGATCAAGGCTTCCCCAATCAAATATTCGAGCCGGGCATCCGGCGCAGAAGCAGGGCCGCGCGCGCCCGAGCGGTGCTGGATCCCCGAGCAGCTCCAGCGCGGATCGCTGAGCTGTGACATCGCGACCACGCCCTCAGCGAACTCCGAACCGGGCAGCCCGACGGTACCGAGGATGCGCTCGATGCGATTGAGCAACAGTTGGCTCTTGGCCGACTCGGGTGAAATAGCGCGTTGCCAGATCGTCGGGCTCGCCGCAGCGGAACTCGCGGCCAAGAGCGCCGACGCGCAGACGGCGAAGCCCAGACGCTTCAACGCGCCTTGCCTTTCACGGCAGCGAGCTCGGCCGATTTTTTCCTGGCCTGCTCGAGCCAAAGATTTTCTGGGGCTGCCTTGCTCAAGAATGCGCGCCATAGATCCCGGCGAGCGGGCGTGTCGCCCGAGTCCGTGAGTGCCGCGCGGAGCGCTTCGAATTCGCCCGGCGGAAGCACCGGCGTACCCGCGGCTGACTCGGCGAGCGGCTGATTCAGCGCTCGAAGGCTCGGACTCGCGCTCGCGCCGGGCGCGCGCTCGGCATGCCCGCTGCGCTCCGCGATGAGTAGCCGAAGCCCGTTGATCCACGGCTCGAGCCCGAGCGCATCACGGCGCGCCTGCGCCAAGTATCCGAGCGCTTCGTCGCTGCCGTTTTGGGCATAGGCGAGCACGTGCGCCGCGGCTTCGATTTCGAGCACGGTTTTTTCGCGTGCGTCATCGACCAGCGCGCTGCGCGAAACGAGCACGCGATAGAGCCGCACCGCGTCCGCCGGTTTGCCCGCGATCGATGCGGCACGGGCGTAGTCGTGGAGCGCTTTCGGCGCGAGGAAGGCTTGCCGGTCGGCGCTCTCCGCCTTCGTGAAATCGTCGAGTGCGGCCGCGGCTTGCCCGAGCCGCAATCGTGCGCGGCCGCGCAGCACGCGCAGCTCCGGAGTTTCCCCGGCAATGGCCAGCGCAGCAGCCGCGGCCGACAGCGCGTCGTTCGGCGACTCGGCGAGCCGCGCGTAGCTGCGTGCCAGGATTTCGCAGTAGCGCTGTGCGTCGCCGGCGCGCGCGCGCTGCCACAAGCCATCTTCGCCGTTCGCGGCGCCGCGACACTCGCGCGGCCGTGGACTGGCCAGCGCCGCCGTCCCGAGCTGATTTTCGAGCGAAGCCGCGGCACGAGTTTCGAGCGCGATGGCGAACGAAACCCAGAATAGCGGCATGCGCCGAGTTTAGCAGGCCCGCGCGGCTGCGACCACGCGGCCTTAGGGCGCCGCCGCGCGGCCCACGAACGGGTTGTGCAGCATGATCGTCTCGCTGCGACGCGGCCCGACGCTGACGAGATAGACCGGCGCGCCCGCCTGCTCCTCGATGAAACGCACGTAGGAGCGCGCAGCCGTCGGCAGCTCGTCGAGCACGCGCACGTTCTCGAGCCGCTCTTTCCAACCCGGCATCTCGACGTAAACCGGCTGCACACGACCAGGCGGATCGATTTGATCGATCGGCAAGCTGGTGACGCGACCTTGTGGCGTCTCGTAAGCGACGCAGACGCGGATGCGCTCGAGGCCGGTGAGCACGTCGAGCTTGGTCAGCGCCAGGCCGTCGATGCCGTTCACGCGCGAGGCATAGCGAAGCGCGGGCAAATCGAGCCAGCCCGTGCGGCGCGGACGGCCGGTGACCGACCCGAATTCGGCGCCGACTTCGCGCAAGTGCCGGCCGTCCGAGTCGTCGAGCTCGGTCGGGAATGGGCCGGTGCCGACGCGCGTGGTGTACGCCTTGGTGATGCCGATCACGGTGCCGATGCGGTTTGGGCCGATGCCCGCGCCGCTCGCCGCGCCGCCCGCGCCCGCGGAGCTCGAAGTCACGAACGGATAGGTGCCGTGGTCGATGTCGAGCAAGGTGCCCTGCGCGCCTTCGAGCATGACGCGCTTTCCGGCTTTGATCGCGTCATCCACGAGCTCGGACGTGGCACCGAGCATCGGTACGATGCGCGGCGCGTGCGCCTCGAGCTTGCTCATCACCGAGCCGAGCGACGGCATTTCGCCGCCAAGCGCGCGCACGATCGGCGCCCAGCCCTCCATCGCGTAGGCGATGCGGCCCGCGAGCGCCTTGAGATCGCGCAATTCGCCGGCGCGCACGCCGACGCGTCGTACCTTGTCTTCGTACGCGGGACCGATGCCCTTTTTCGTCGTGCCGAGCGCCTTGTCCGCGGGCGCCGCGTTCTCGCGCAAGGTGTCGACCAGGACGTGATACGGCAAAATCAGGTGCGCGCGGTCGCTCACCGTGAGCCGCTCGGCGACTTTCGAGTGACCGCGACGCTCGAGCTCGTCGATCTCACCGAGCAACACTTCCGTGTCGATGACCATGCCCTGGCCGAGGATGCAATGCGTGCCCTGCCGCAGAATGCCGCTCGGGAGCAGGCGCACGACGATCTTCTCGTCCCCCACGACGAGCGTGTGGCCGGCATTCGGGCCCCCCGCGTAGCGCACCACCACGTCGGCAAATTCCATGTAGATGTCGACGATTTTGCCTTTACCTTCGTCGCCCCACTGAGCGCCCACGATCACGACAGAAGACATACTTCACTCACAAGGGTTAGTGCGCAGCGGCGCGCACGTGGCTTAGACCGACCCGACAGCAGGTTCGGCCAATTGACTCGCCAGAGCTTCGGGCTCGACGAGAACGGATTTTTTTTGTTGGTCTTGGACGCGCACGAGCGTCGCGTTCGAGCCCGGAGCGGCGACTTCGAGTACGTGGCTGTAGCGCCAAGCACGCGCGTAGGCGAGCGCTTCGGCGCCGGGCGACGTGTTCGCCGCCGCGCAACGCACGCCGAGCGAGCGCAACTGCGCGAGCAAAGTTTCACTCGCGCCGACGGTCAAAAGCCGCGCGCGCTCGTGCGCTTTCTGCCCGACATTTTCCAACGCCCAAGCCAAATGATCGAGGCTGAGCGCAAAGCCCGCCGCCGCGCGCCCCGCGCCGAAACGCGCCAAAAGGCCGTCGTAACGGCCGCCCGCGCCGATCGGGCTGCCTGGACCTTCGGCGTGGATCTGAAACATCAGGCCGGTGTAGTAGGCGAAGTGCCGCGTCTCCGAGAGATCGACGAGCAGTGAAGGCGCAAGCTCGGCCTGTTCGACCGCGTCCCAGATTTGGCGTAGCTCAGAGAGCGCCGCTTCGGCGCGCGTGCCGTTCAAGAGCCGTTCGGCGCGCGGCCAGATTTCGGCGCCACCGTGGAGCTCACACAGTTCGGCAATGGCCGTCAGCGCGCGGCCCGAAAATCCGGCGGCTGCTGCACGGCGCGCCACTTCCGATTGATCCTTGATCGCGAGCGCATCGATGAGCGCGATCGTGCGCTCGGTAGGTACCTCTTCGAGCAGCGCCGCCGCGATCCGCGCGTGCCCGAGATCGAACACGAACGACGAAAGGCCAGCTGCACGCACGCCGGCGGAAGCCAAGCGCAAAATCTCCAAATCCCCAGCTGGACCTTCGAGCCCGAGCAACTCCACCCCAGCCTGAAAGATCTGACGATGCCGGCGCGCGCGTTCGCGGCGGCGACGCATCACCGAGCCGTGATAACAGAGCCGAGCTGGCGCGGGCAGTTCGCCGAGACGCGTCGCGAGGATGCGCGCGATTTGCGGCGTCATGTCCGGACGCAGCGCGACCACTTCACCGCTCTCCGGCTCGACGAAGCGCAGCACCTCGTCCGAATCGAGCGCGCCGAGACCGCGCTCGAGCACTTCGGCGTATTCGAACACTGGCAAAGTCACGAGCTCGTAGCCATGGAGCTCGAAGCAATTCGTGACGCGGCGAGCGAGTTCCCCTTGCCTCGACGCAACGGGCGGCAGCAAATCGCGCATGCCGGCGGGCAGCGGATGTTCGAGCGCGCCGCTCGCATTCGAGGCAAAGTTCCGCGACTGGCCCGCGTTCGGCGCCGCAGGCGGAAGAGAAATGGGGCGCGCCAAGCCGCGGGAGTGTACACCTCGGGTCCGGTGACGCACCGAGAATTTTCGGGGCTCGCGTGACCGCGCGGCGCGGTTTTTTGTTAGCATTCCGCGCATGGCCGAAAACCACTCCGCCGAGGCTCAAGAAGCGCGCATCGAAATCCGCGAGCGCGGCGGCGGCCGCGAAGGAACACCGCAATATCTCGAGCGGCGCCTGTTCATGCAGCTGCTCGTATTCGAGTCGGACAAGAAGCTCTCGCCGGCAGACGCGGTGCGTAACCTCGGCTCCGCACTGACGCGGCGCAACGTGCCGAGCGTGATCTATGAAGACGCGGCGAACCCGCACGGCCTCGGCTTACTGAGTTGGAGCGAAGAGCCGCTCGATTTCGTGACCAAGCTGCGCCCGGTGTTCGGTGAACCGGAAACCGCCGGGCTCAGCTTGATCCGCGAGTTCACGATGTTCGGCCGCAGCTACTCCACGGGCTACGAAACCGATCTCGAATATTGGCTGCTGCGCCGTCCGCGCGAGACAGTGTTGAACGAAGCTTGGCCCTGGGCCGTGTGGTATCCGCTCCGGCGCTCGGGCGCGTTCGAGCGTGTCGAGCCGCGCGAACGCGGCAGCATCCTGCGCGAGCACGCGAGCATCGGCAAAGCCTACGGCGC
>DASYCL010000229.1:0-2356 GCA_036500245.1 Polyangiaceae bacterium
CCCGCCGAGCCGACGTCGATCACGGCGAGCGTGATCGCGACCGGCACGCCGGCCGCCAATGACGACGAGCTCCGCGCCGCGATCAGCCAAGGGCTGCCCGCGATGGAAGCGCTGGCAGCGAAGTACGCCGCGGATCCAGAAGTCTTGATCGCGCTCGCCGGCGCAGAAGCGCAAGCCCAGCGTTACGACGCAGCCATCGGCAGCATCCAGCATGCGCTCGACGCCGAACCAGCTAGTGCACAGAACGGCAAAATCATGGGCATTCTCTGGCGGGCCGCGCAGTCACCCGCGAGCGAGGATGCCTTCGCATGTATGCGTCAGCTCGGTGCGCGAGGCAGTGACGTCGAGTTCGACCTCGCGACGACGCCGGGCGTACGCGAAGCAGTGCGCGAGCGCGCCAAGTCGGAGCTCTCCAATCACCTTGCGATCGACGCCAGCGCCGACACGCGCGCAGCCGTCGCGCTTTTGTTGGCTCCCGATTGCGCCGCGCGCAAAGCGCTGCTCGATCGCGCCGTACGGGACGGCGGCAAGCGCACGCTCAGCATGCTCGGGCGCATCTCGCGCGGCAGCGACTGCACGAAAGTGAGCGAGAGCGCGTGCAACACCTGCCTCAACGGTAGCTCCGCGCTGAGCGATGCCGTCGCCAAGCTGAACGCCACGGTGAAGCCATGATTCGCGCTGCACTCGCCTGCTCTGCGCTCGTGCTGTTTGCCAGCGGCTGCGGCTTGGCGGGTTCGATGAACGTCGAGCCGGTCGCGGTCAGCACGCAAAAGCCCGGGAACGTCGCGCTGTTCGTGGCAGTGAGCGAGCACGACCAAGCCGTGGTCGGCCTCGACAAACAAGCCTTCAAGGTCTACGAAAACGGCGTCGCGCTCGACAATAGCCAAATTCAACTCACGCTCCTACCGACGAGCAACGCCGCCTCGCAGCGCGTCGCGCTCTTGGTCGACATGAGCAAGAGCCTCAACGCAGACGACAAAAAAGCGCTGAGCGCCTCATTGCGCTCGTTCATCGTGCGCCTGCGGCAGCGCGAAGCCGTGAGCCTGTATGCCTTCGACGGCACGGAGAAGGTGCACTTCGTCGCGGACTACGCGAAAGACTCCCGCGCCGAGCCCGACGAAAAAGACACGAGCATGGATCGCTTGCTCGGATTCAGCCGCCGCGACTCATCGTCGAGTTTGTACACCGCGGTGATGGATGGCGCGCAAAAGCTCTCGAGCTCGCTCAGCAACGAGGGCCGGCCGATTCAGAGCGGCACCGTGATCGTAGTCGCGCTGAACCCGGATTTGGCGGGCCGCGTGAACGACGACAAAGTCAGGCAGTTCGTCGCGAATTCGCCGTATCACTATTTCGTGCTCACGGTCGGCCCGTGGGCGACTTCGGCGGACGTGTCGTTCCTCGGGAAAAACGGCGCGGCGCGCGCGGCTTCGGTCAACACCATGGGCTCACCGCTCGAAACCGTCGCAAGCTCGGTCGACGACGACTACTTCCGCAACTATCTGGTCTCGTATTGCTCGCCGGCGCGCGCCGGAACGCGAGCGCTCAGGCTCGAAGTCACGACCACGGATGCACAAGGCAAAAAGAGCGTCGGGCGCTATGACACCGAGTTCGACGCGAGCGGCTTCGGTCCGGGCTGTAGTCCGCTCGCCCTGCCGCACTTCGTGATCGCGAAACCGAACAAGGACAACGGCGCACGCTTGGCGTCGAACGCGAACCCGAAACCCGCCGCGAAATCCGGAACTCCGGCGGCAAAGCCCGCGCCCGCACCCACGCCGGAGAATAGCGAGAAAGTGTCCGCGGCGACGCCTGCACCGAAACCCGTCGCGTCCGCCACAGCGCCGGCCATCGCCGAACCCCCGAGCGGCATGGGCTACGAATAGGCGCACCCAAACAAAAAACGAAACGGCCGAGCGCACGCGCGACTCGGCCGTTTTTGTTTCAGTGAACGAGATTCACTCGCCCGCGGCAGCCATTTGCTGCTGCGCGGGACCGAGATCGTACGGGCCAGCCGCGCGGTACGGGAACGTGTGACGCTCGCCGAGGCTCTGCTTGCCGATGAAGATGCTGCGGTCGAACGAGTTCGTGTTCTTGTGCGCGATCACCTGGAAGCAAGCCGCGGTGCCTTGGCCCGCGACCACGGTCGCCCAGGCCAAGAACCAATGCCAGATGCGGTACCAGCGCTCGCCGTAGGCTTTGACCACGAGATCGCGGTTCGCGATCCAGTTGTCGTGCCATTTGCGGATCGTGATTTGGTAGTGCTTCGAGATGTTTTCCACGCTGTGGATCTCGAAGCCGACCTTCTCCATCACGTTCATCATCGGCGCGAGCGGCAGGCTCGCGTCCGCGCCAGCGAAGA
>DASYCL010000230.1:0-3297 GCA_036500245.1 Polyangiaceae bacterium
GACTCGCGCGGCGAAGACCTGATCGGCGCGCTCGTCCGCGGTTTGCAGATTGCGCGGAGAATATTCACCCACATCGTTGATGTGCTCGACCACGCCTTGAAACGTTTGATGCGGAAAAGAGTCGACCGAAACCGGTACGCTTTGCCCGATCTTGATTTTGCCGAGCAGTGTTTCTGGCACATAGATCCGCACGTAGAGCTGCTTTTCCTCGAGCAAAATCGCGGCCGGCGCGTTCGGCGCCAAAATGTCCCCCGGTCGCAAATCGAGCGCTTCGACGCGCGCGGGCAGTGGCGCTCGGATCGTCAGTTCGTCAATCATGCTTTGGATTTGATCGACGCGGCCTTGCGCGCCTTCGACTTCCGCCCGCGCTGCTTTCAAATCTTCGTCGCGCGTGCCGGCCGCGACGAGCTTTGCGGAGGCCGTCTGTTCCATTTCCTTCGCCGCGGCTTGCGCGACTTCGGTGCGTCGCGAGCCGTTCTTGAGCTCGTCGAGCTGATGCTTCAGTGCATCGCGCAGCGCGAGCGCGCCTTTGAGTTCCATGTCCGCATTGTCGACGTCCGCGTGGGCCGCCGCGCCGGTGCGATCCAATACGTGCAGGCGATCGGCGTCTTTCTGGGCCTTTTCGACCGCGACCTCTTGTACCGCGAGGCGCGCCTCGGCGGCCGCCACCTCTTCCGGACGCGAGCCGGCGACGGCTTGATCGAGCGCCGCTTTTGCCGTGAGCGCGCGCGCTCGAGCTTCCGCCAGCTCTTCGGGCCGCGCGCCCTTCTCGAGCTTCTCCAGGTTGGCTTGCCACTCGATGAGCTGCGCTCGAGCCTGCGCCAGCTGGGCCGGAAAATCGCCGGCTTCGAGCGCGATGAGCGACTGCCCGGCGCTGACGTTGTCGCCTTCGCGCTGCAGGACCTCTTTGACGCGGCCTCCGGCGCGCGAACCGACCGAAATCGTGCGCGCTTCGACGGTGCCGCTCCACTCGTACGGCTTTCGTTCGAGGTAAAGGCGATAGCCGCCGTAGGTCAGGCCGAGCAGAGCCGCGATGATGAGCACGTTGCGTCGGGATTTGTTCGGTTTCGGTGTCTCTTCGCTCATCGATCAGGGGCACATTTCGCTGGGGATTATGAAGCCAATACTTCGAAATTCATCTCGTTGCGATGAAGAACGGTTTACTTCTTGCGAAGTTTTTTGGTCGAGGGCTCGGGGCCGCAAAATAGCTCGACCAAGCCCGCGATCAATTCGTCCGCAGGCAGACTGTCCGCCGACTTCATCAGCGCCTCGAACAGGATCAGGTTCTGTAACGTGCCCATCCAGATGCGGGCCGCGACTCGCGGATCGCGCAGCCGAACGCGCTCGGCCTTGATCTGGGCTTCGAAAAATTCGGTCAAGATGCGCAGTGTCTTCACCACGCGCGCAGGCGGGCGTTCGCGATCGATCACTGCTGGGTTCGACATTTTCATGATCATCAGCGGAAAAATTTTGCGTCCGCTCGCCACGATGGCGTGAGCCAGCGCGAGCAGCGTCTCCCGGATCTCGAGCTGTGCACCTTGGCTCGGCTCGGAGCTGCGCTCTTCGAGGATTCGGGCCCATTCGGGCTCGCTCTCCGTTTCCATCGCGGCAATGAAAAGCGCTTGTTTGGTCGGGAAGCGCCGAAAAACGGTGGCTTCGCCGACGCCGCAACGGCTCGCTACTTCTTCGACCGTTGCCGTGATGCCCTTATCCAAAAAAATAGCGCGCGCGGCCGCCAACACTTCGTCATCGGTGATGCTCTGTGGACGCGCCATTACGGAGCGGTTACTCCGTAACGCGCCGAGCGTCAATCGTTGGCGGGCTTGCGCGCGTGAGCGGTGAATCGCTTCAGCGCGGAGGGAGGTGGCACTCAGCCGCCGAGCGCCGTGAAAATTCGTCGGAACACTCTCGGGGTTGAAGTCGATCGCTGCTGGTCTCGACCGCCACGCCGAGCGAAAGCGTGCTCGCGCCCCCAAAAACGTGATTGTTCAATGCCGCTCGAACTGAGCAGGCGAATCGGGGGACGCCGAGCTGGCTAAAATCACACGAGATCGCATCGCTGTGGCAATCGTGTCGATCTGCGGTGACGGCGTTGACGGGCCAAGCGTTGCGCTCTGGTACGGAACACCCGGCGATCTTCGCCATGGTGTGAGGACGTGAGTGAAGAGAGTCGATCGGCGTGACCGAATGTGTCCCGCTCGCGTGCCGAGCGAGCAAGAAGCAAGTGGGTGAGTGAAGGCGAATGCATTTCGAAGGGAGAAGAGCTTGACGGAAATCGCCGGAGTGAACGAGACTGAGAAATAGTGGGAGCTGTTACATTTTGCGCTAGGCGCACAGTGGCTGACGGGCGCGCGCGGCGTGCTCTGGCGTTCATGATCGCGTTGCTGTTCTTCTCGTCTGTCGAGCGCGCACGCGCCGCCGACGATGACCCGACGAATCCGCTGCCGATCGACATTCACGGCTTCGTGAGTCAGGGGTTCATCAAGACGACTCAGAACAACTATCTGGCGGACTCCAAGCGCGGCAGCTTCGAGTTCACCGAGGTCGGTCTGAATTTCACGAAGAATCTGAGCGATCGCATGCGCGTCGGCGCTCAGCTCTTCACGCACGATCTCGGCCCGCTCGGTAACTACGCCACGCGCTTCGACTGGTTTTATCTGGACTATCGCTTCTTCGATTGGCTCGGCGTGCGCGCGGGGCGAACCAAATTGCCGTTCGGGCTCTACAACGAAACCAGCGACATCGACGCAGCGCGCGTGCCAGTGCTTTTGCCGCAGTCCGTCTACCCGGTGTCGAATCGCGAATATTTGCTGGCGCAAACCGGCGGCGAAGTCTACGGCGACATTTCGCTCTCAGACGCGGGTTCGCTCGAATACCGTTTGTACGGCGGCACGGTCTTCTACGACACGGCCGATCTGACCGCGGCACTGACGAACGTGACCGTGCCGTACATCTACGGCGGCCGCTTGATGTGGCAAGCGCCGCTCGAGGGGCTACAGCTCGGCGGCAGCATGCAGAAGCTACGCATCGACGCCGTGGACACGCTGCCCCCCGCGCAGACGATGGCTCTCATCGCGGCCGGTCTGTTGCCGCCGAATTCCACGGGCAGCATTGCGCTGCAAGTGCCGGCACTGTTGTGGGTCGGCTCGGCCGAGTACGTCGCGCACGACTTCTCGCTGGCGGCGGAGTACAGCCGCTGGGTCGTCACCCTCGAAGCGAGTGTGCTTGCGCCGAAGACGACCCTGACGAGTGAACGCAGCTACCTCATGGGCGCGTATCACGTGACGCCGTGGTTCA
>DASYCL010000231.1:0-6157 GCA_036500245.1 Polyangiaceae bacterium
CGCGAGCTCCTTCGTCGCGGAAGTGAAGAGCGACTTGATGGGCGAGCAGACCATCCTCTGCGGCATGTTGCAGACGGGCTCGCTACTCTGCTTCGACAAGATGGTCGAAAAAGGCATCGACAAGGGTTACGCCGCGAAACTCGTGCAATACGGCTGGGAGACCATCACCGAAGCGCTCAAGTTCGGCGGCATCACAGGCATGATGGATCGCTTGCAGAATCCCGCGAAGCTCAAGGCGCACGCGCTCTCGCTCGAGCTAAAGAAAATCATGACGCCGCTCTACCAGAAGCACCAAGACGACATCATCAGCGGCAAATTCTCGAGCACGATGATGGCGGACTGGAAAGCGGCGGACAAAGACTTGCTCGGCTGGCGCGAGGCCACCGGCAAGACACCGTTCGAGCAAACCGCGCCAGGCTCGCAGCAGATCAGCGAGCAAGAGTTCTTCGACAAGGGCATCTTGATGGTGGCGATGGTCAAAGCGGGCGTGGAGCTCGCGTTCGAGACCATGACGGACGCCGGCATGAAGCCGGAGAGCGCGTACTACGAGTCGCTCCACGAAGTGCCGCTGATCGCCAATTTAATCTCGCGCAAAAAGTTGTACGAGATGAACAAGGTGATCTCGGACACCGCCGAATACGGCTGCTACTTGTTCGACAACGCCTGCCGCCCGCTGCTCAAAGAGTTCATGCTCAAGGTCGACACGGACGTGATTGGCAAAGGGCTTGTCAGTGGTGATACCGCGGTGCCGAACCGCGAGCTCGTGCGCGTGGAGAGCGAAATTCGCAATCACCCCGTCGAGCAGATCGGCACCACGCTGCGCGCGTACATGACGGCGATGAAGCCCGTCATCTGAGGCCGCGAGTGACGCGCGGCGGTCGTTCTCGCGGCCGCCGTGCGGTCACGCCTCAGTTGAGGACTTTGATCACACCTTCGCAATCGGCTGGCAAGGGCGGCCCCGAAGCGAAGCGCTTGCTCGATTGGCATCCGCGTTCGAAGGAAGATGCGCTGGTCGCGACCGCGGAGAGCATGCTCGAGCTCGGCTTGCTCAAGGATTCGAAACGAGCGGCATAATCTCGGCTCGAGGCGCGACTGGCGAGTTTCGCTCGATGCCCGCGCATGCTGGCGGCTTTCGCCAGCAAAGTGAGCGAGTTTTTCTGCTGCGTGAACGCGCGACTCGATGCTACCGGAGGTAGGTTGGTTCGATTGCGCTTGGATTAACTCCTCGCGCACGCGGGCCGTTCTCAATCCGCGTTCTTGGGTCATTGCCTGTGTCGAGCGAATTCCCTTCATTCAGGCCCGGACAGAAGCTCGGGCGTTACGACTTGCTGGCGCCGATCGCGCGCGGCGGCATGGGCCAAGTCTGGGTCGCGCGGCTGCGCGGCGCGCGCGGCTTTCACAAGCTAGTCGCGATCAAGACCTTGATCTGCTTGCGCGGCGAAGAAGAGCGCATGGAGCGCATGTTGCTCGAAGAGGCGCGCATCGCGTCTTTGATTCAGCACTCGAATGTCGTGCAAACGCTCGAGCTCGGTGAGCAAGAGGGCGCGCTCTATCTCGTGATGGAGTGGGTGGATGGGGAACCGCTCAGCGAAGTGCTCACCGCTGCGGAGCGCATCGGTGGCATTCCGCAGTTGATTGCCGTCAATCTGCTCGGCCAGACCTTGCGCGGCCTGCAAGCGGCACACGAACTGTGCGACGAAAGCGGCAGCTCGCTCGGCGTGGTGCACCTCGACGTATCTCCGCACAACGTGCTCGTGAGTTATTCGGGCGTGGCCAAGCTCGCGGACTTCGGCATTGCGCGCACCGGGCGCTCCTTCCGCAGCGAGCCGCTCGCGCACGAAGTGCACGGAAAATTTCCGTACATGGCGCCGGAGCAGATCTTGTCCGGCACGATCGACCAGCGCACGGACGTATTCGCCGCAGGCATCTTGCTCTACCTGCTCACCACCGGTCGGCACCCGTTCAAAGACAAAGGCATCGACGTCGTCGAGAACATCGTCAGTGGCGATCCGGCGATTCGCCCATCGCTACTCAAACCGACTTACTCGCGGACGCTCGAAGCGGTCGTGATGAAGGCGTTGGACAAGGATCGCGATCGGCGCTGGCCGAGTGCCGAAGAGATGCGGCTCGCGCTCGAGCGTGGCGTGCCGCAAGCATTTGGTCTCGGTTTCGAAGCGCAGCTGCGCAGTTTCATGACCGATTTGTTGGGCGATCGCGCGCTCGCCAAACGCGAGGCGCTGCGCCGTGCCGAGGCAGCGGCGGACGTGCTGAAGGAAAATTCGTTGTCCGTCGACTCGGCGATGGCGCCGAGTGCAGGCTCGCTGCGTGCGATTTTCATCGATCGAGAATCGCCGCTCGAGCTCGAAACCCCGGCGCGCGAAAGTCGCGTGCCGACGCTGCGCCCGTTCGCGCGTGTCGGTCCGAAGCGTCGTTTTTCCCCGTTTCGCTTCGCGGTCGCCATGCTGTCGCTGAGCGCGGTCGCCGCCGCGCTGTTTGCGCTGAGCGCTGCAGAGGACACACGTTCGGCGGCTGCGCCCGCTGCGAGCCTGGTCGAGCTCGGCGCGCCGCGCCCCATCCCAACGACGAAGGTTCGCGCGCTCGCGCCCAGCGCGAGTGCGAGCACCAGCGCTGCAGTGAGCGCCACGAGCCTACCGTCCGCGAGCGCGGCCGCGCGGCTGTTGCCCCGAGCTACGCCGAAACAGCGCTGAAACGCCGAGCGCGCCGCCAAAAAGCGCGCAAGAACGCCGAGGCGAAACTGTGCGATGACAGGCATCCTTTACTCGAGGTAAAGGGCACACGTCATGGTCGAACGCACGCCGAACCGAGTCCGGGAGTTTCGCGAGCAACGCGGCTTGTCGCAAAACGCGCTGGCCGCGGCTGCAACATTGAGCCGACAAAGCCTGCACGCGATCGAAAGCAGCCGCGCGCTACCAGCCGTCGATACCGCGCTCAAGTTGGCGCGCGCCCTGGATTGCTCGGTCGAGGCGCTATTCGCCGAAGCGGGGAACGAGTCCCGGATTTCGACCGAGCTCGTCGGGGCGCGCTCGAGTTCGCGCGTCGCGCTCTCGCACATCGGCGGGCGCTGGCTTTCGTATCCACTCGAGCGTGAGGGGCTCCTCATGTCGGCAGACGCGATTGTAAAACGCGCGTCGCGCGGCCGCGCCGAAGTCGTCGATCGGCGAGAGCGCGCTCGATGCGGAGCTCGAGCCGCGCCTCGCGCTCAGGGCGCGTTTGGATGCGCGGGTCGCGTTGTTCGCGGCGGTCGGTCGCTATTCGCAGGCGCCCGACCCGGCTGATCTCAGCGCCGTTTTTGGCACGCCGACGCTCGGCCCCGAAACAGCCGAGCACGCAAGCCTCGGCGAATCGGTCGATGTCACCGAATTGCTCTCGGCGAACGTGACCGGATTTTATCGCGCGCTCGAGAACCTGGTCGTGCGCGATCCGTCGCCGACTCCGAAGCTTGCGAGTGCGCTCGTACAAACTGGAACCGGAAGGAGCTACGGCGTTCAGCTTTTGCTTCGCCAAAAGCCGTATCACGGTTTTTCGGGCTCGGTGGCCTACACGATTTCTCGCAGTGAACGGCGTGACACGCCGAGCGCGAACGTGCGCCTGTTCGACTTCGATGAGCCGAACGTACTTGCGGTCGTCGCGTCGCAGCGGATTGCGGCATATGGTTTCGGGCTGCGTTTTCGCTATGCCCAGCGGCGCGCCCCGCACGCCGGTGATCGGCGCCTTGTTCGACGATCGCGAGGATCGCTATCAACCGATTTTCGGGCCGCAAAATGGCATCCGGCTGCCGGATTTTTGGCAGCTCGATCTGCGCGTCGATCGCGCGTTCGAGCTCGGTCGGCGCGCGCGGCTCCTCGCGTACGTTGAACTGCTCAATCTGACGAATCGCGCGAATGCGGAAGAATTCGCGTACAGCGCTGACTTCGGCGAGCGCGGGACCATCAGCGGACTGCCGTTCTTCGCCGCGATCGGCGCGAGGCTCGAGCTATGAGATTGGGTTGGGTTTTGCCTTGTGCGACGCTTTTCGGCGCGTGCAAACCGAGCTTCGGCGAAGATCCGGCGCTCGTCTCGGCTCCGCGCGTGCTCGCGGTGAAGAGCGATCCGGCGGAAGCTAAGCCCGGTGCTGAGGTGACGTTCACGGCGCTCGTGGCCGCGCCGCCGGACGCGTCCAACCTGCCGACTCCGACTTGGCACTTTTGCGACGCGCCGAGGCCGGTGACGGAAAACAACGTTGTTTCGGCGGCGTGCCTCGACGAAGCTTCGCTGCTCGCCGCCGGTGCGGGCACGACGATCACGAGCGCGCTGCCGGCGAATGCGTGCTCGTTGTTCGGTCCCGACACGCCACCCGGGGGCTTTCGTCCGCGAGATCCGGATGCAACAGGCGGCTATTTTCAGCCGCTGCGCGTCGATCTCGGCGGCGCGGATCCGATTTTTCATCTGGCGCGAGTGTCATGCAGTTTGGCGGATGCCTCGGCCGACACCGCGACGGCGTTTGCCGCGCAGTATGCCCCCAACCAAAATCCAAACCTCTTGCCCTTAGTCGCCCGAATGGCCGATCGCACGCTCGAGTTCAGCGCGATTCCACGCGGCGCACGCGTCGAGCTCGAAGCGAGTTGGAACGCCGAAGACGCGGAGAGCTACGCGTATTTCGATCCGGCATCACAAACGATCACGACGCGGCGCGAGGCGATGAACGTGGCCTTTTACGTGAGCGCCGGCAAACTCGACAGCGAGTCCAGCGGTCGCGCCGAAGACGACTTGGCACTGACGGCGGACGACATTTGGACCGCGCCAGACGCAGCACAGAGCGCGCGGCTCTGGCTCGTGCTGCGGGATTCGCGCGGCGGCAGCGATTTCGCGAGCTACAATCTCCACATCGGGCCCTGACCCAACAGCCAAATCGCGCTAGACTCGAAGCGTGCCAGTGCCGGATTTGCCTCGAATTCGCCTGCGCCCGCGCGAGGTGGCGGACGATGCATTCATCGAGCGGCTCGGCGAGCTGGCCTTCAGCGAATATTCGCGCGAAGCCAAGCACTCGACCTTGCACATGGCGCGAACGGGTCGCACGTGGATCGCCGAGCACGCGGGTGCTCGCGTCGGCTTCGCGATCGTGCGGCCGAACGGTGAGAACCGGGCGGAGCTCTGCGCGATCGCAGTCGCCGAGCACGCGCGCGGGATTGGCGTGGGCGCGGCGTTGCTGGTGCACATCGAACGCGAGCTCGGTCGCGCGGGCACGAGCGTGCTCACGCTGCACACGGCGGACGCCAACGCTGCGGCGCTGGATCTATTTACGAAGCGTGGTTTTCGCAGCGAGCGCCGTCTGCCTCGTTTCTATCGGGGCGTGTACGACGCGTGGGAGATGCACAAACACATCGACGAATGAACGCGTTTGCTCAGCGGAAATCGTAGCGTTCGACGTTGAAGCCACTTTCAGGGAAAATGGCGTAAAACGCGGTGCCGGGCACGAGCACACCGACTCTCGGGGTTTCGGTTTGCAGGGTCCAAGTGAAGGGTAGCGTCGTAAATTCGCCGGTCGGCGAGAAGTTGCACACGCGCTCTTCGGCGTTAGGCGGTTGTGGCTCGGCGAAGACGGAGTTGCCGCGCTCGTCGGTGCCGCTCAACGCCGGAGCATACGAGCACGGATGATAGAGCGGTGTGACGATCGCGCTCAGCCCGGTGCCGTTGTCGAGGGTGCCATCGGGGCGAGGAAAATAGATCCGCGTGGAGTCGAGCGAGTCGCTGTTCAATACGCCGTAAAAGTGATCGAGTACCGGATCGTACATCAACGAGATCGCCGAAGCACCCGTGCTAACACCGATCAACGGAAAGCTCTTCAGCACCGTGCCGGCGCCGTCCAAACGATCGACGAAGGTTCCATCCGCGCTCAAGTTCCAATACTCGAGATTGTCGAGTGGCGCGGCTTCGTCCCAGCTCGTGAGCGGCACGGGCGCCCACCTCGCGTCGGTAAGAATGCCGCTCGGGATCGTCTTTTTCGCGATAAAAGCGCAGCTTCGCAGGTTGTAGACCGCGATGTTGTCGGTCGCCGCGGGCCCGGCGCTGGCGGACGGCTCGGTTGGACCTTGGATGAATACCAGATGATCGCCGAGTCCGCGCGAGCTGCCGAAGCTCGCTAAGTTTGCGCCGTCGG
>DASYCL010000232.1:0-6397 GCA_036500245.1 Polyangiaceae bacterium
GCGCGATTTTCCTCGGGCAAAATCTCAGTGGGGACGAAGGCGCGTTCATCGTGTGGCAGCTGCGTGTGCCCCGCGTGTTGGTCGGCGCGCTCGTCGGAGCCACGCTCGCGCTGGTCGGCGCGGTGTTTCAAGCCTTGTTCCAAAACCCACTTGCCACGTCCGACACCGTCGGTACGACTGCCGGCGCGACCGTCGGCGCGCTCGCGGCACTCGCATTCGACGGCTCGCGCACCGTGCAGGGCCTGCCGCTCGTCACCGCGAGCGCGTTCGCCGGTGCGCTCGGCGCAAGCTTCTTGGTCGCAAGCTTCGCCTCATCGCGCCGCGCACATTCGAGCGACATTTTGCTGGCCGGCATCGCCGTCACTTTGGCGACGAGCGCGTTCGCGTCCGGCATTCAATATGTCTCGGATAGTCGCGCGCTCTTCGCCGCGACGCAGTGGTCGCTCGGGCAAATGCCGCAAGTCGGCTATCGCGGCGTGCTCTTGCTTTTCCCGATCTGCGCGCTGTCGAGCTCGTGTTTGCTCTTGCTCACCCGGCACTTGCAAGCCTTCGCGCTCGGCGAAGAGCTCGCGCACAGCCAAGGCGTGAACGTGCCGCGGTTACGCTTCGTCGCGCTCGGATTCGGCTCGCTCGGCGTCGCCGCGTGTGTCGCGTGGTGCGGCCCGATCGCGTTCGTCGGCTTGATCGTGCCGCACCTGGTGCGACTCGTGCTCGGGCCGAGCTACCGCGTGCTGCTCCCGATGTCACTGCTCGTCGGAGCCGCATTCTTGGTCGGCTGCGACACCTTCGCGCGCCTAGTCGTGCCAGGACGAGAGCTGCCAGTCGGCATCGTGACCGCCGCGCTCGGCGCGCCGGCACTGGTCGCTCTCGTTGCCCGCACGAAGCGCTAGATCGAGCTCACTTCTCGAAAACTTGCGCGCCTGCGACGCCCTGCCCGCCCGCGGCGCTCAGGACCACGCGCACCGCGACTGGCAAGGGCAGTGCCCATTTGTAACAATTCGGCTTTTTGCCAAGCACCGCGGACGGCCCGACGTCTTGGTCCGTCGCCAAAATCGGCGCCATGCCCGGCACGATCGTCACGGCCACGAACTGCACGTTGAGCTCCGCGATCGGCGGCATGCCAATCGCGACCGCGCTGTAGCACTTGTTCGGTTGCAGCATGATCTGCTGCTCCACCGTTTGCGCGCCGCCGATATTGCCGGCGAACGCCGCGCCGAGTGGCTTCGAGCCCGCGACCGTCGACGACGCGGCCAGCGCTGTGATCATCGGTTGCACCGCGGCCGCCATCGCTGGATCGGGCGGAGCCACAGACGCCGCGGGTGGCGTGATCGCGGTCGGCACTGCGCTCGCCGGCGGCGCTGCCGTCGGCATCGCACCAGCCGCGCCGGGCACGCCCGCTTGGTAACCAGCCGTCGCCGCAGGTTCGTCCTGCTTCTTGCAGGAAATCGCAGCGAGCAGCACGAGCGGCAGTGCAAACCGAAGAGTCATGTGCGTCATGATGGAACTCCTAAACCCAAAACCAAAGTCTTTGGCGCGAAGCTACTCCGCCCGCCCAGCTCGCTCAACAAGCGTTAACGTAAGCCGCATGCGATTCGCCTTAATCTCCGACGAGCACTTCGGCCCTACCGCATACTTCGCCGGCAAACTGCGCAAACTCACGGCGCGCTCCGGCGAGCTCAGCCGCGCCTTCGTCGCGCGCATGAACGACGAAGTCCACCCCGACTTGGTAATCAATCTAGGGGACGTGATCGAAGACGAATCGCGCCCAAAAGATCGCGAGCACTACGCACAGTTCACCGAAATCCTCTCGGGGCTCTCATGTCCGGTGCTGCACGTGGCCGGCAATCACGACCAAGTCAACCTGAGCGACGACGATTTACGCAAGCTGTGGCAGCACGAAGGCGAACTCTTTTACAGCCGCGACGTTTGCGGCGTGCACTTCAGCGTGCTCCGCACGATCGAAATCAGCGATCACGCGATTCATTTGCCCGCCGAGCAAATCGCATGGCTGCGCGCGGATCTCGCCGCGAGCGAGCTGCCGAGCGTCGTCTTGATGCATCACCCCGCGAGCGAAATGCGGCTCGACGGCAACCGCTGGTTCCAAGATCGCCCGTACGTTTGCCGCGTCGCCGAGCGGCGGGATTTTCAGCGCGTGGTCAGCGCGGCGCCGAACGTAGTCGCGGTCTTCAACGGCCACGTGCATTGGAATCACTTCGACTTGGTCGGCGGCGTGCCGTACATCACGCTACAAAGCCTGATCGAAAATCTCGATGACGACGCGCCGGGTCGCGCTGCAGCCGCGCACGCTGTCGTCGAGCTCGACGAACGCCGCCTCGTCGTGCGCGTCGCCGGCGCGGAACCCGTGCGCTATCAGGTCGAGCTCCGCGCGCGCGACTGATTTTCGCGTTCGGCTCAGCGACGACGCTGCTTCGCTTTTTTTGGCTGTTTTTTTGGGGTTGCCTGGTTCGACGCGGGCGGCTCTGCGCTCGGCGTAACCGGCGCTTCCACGATCGCGAATGCCGGCTGCATCGCCGCGCTCGGATCACGCGCGGCGGAGAGCTCCCGCTGATGCCACGCGAACGCAACCGCGAGCGCAGTCGCCAGCGAAATCCACTGCGAAGTCGAAAGCGCGACGATGTTCGCCGCGCCGCCCGCGGGCGGCCTGAGCACGGCGTACGCCAAGACCGGCATTGCGAACCCAATGCCCGTCGCAACCCGACGCGCCACGCCGGCCGCGATGCTGCGCGCTGGACCATAAGCAAATGCCGCCGCGAACAACACGAGCAACGCCGGAATCAAAACGTGTTCGCGAAAGCTCGGCCCGAACACGCCGCGCTCGCTGTCGTCCCGCACGATCTCGAGTAAAAAACGCAGATAACCGTAACCAAACGTGAACGCGAAAAACACTTCGCCGCGAAAGCGCCGTCGCCGGTAGAGCCACAAAGTCAGCGCCAACAAAATGCCGCCCGCGAGCGACTCGTAAAGCTCCGTTGGATGCACGGGCAACGAAGCGTGCGACGTGATCGACAAGCCGCGTTCGTTCACGTGCTGAAGCCATGCCGGTGAGCCCTCGCCGTCGAGCAGATTGTCGGGCCAGCGCGGGAACGTGCCGAGTCGCTTCAACCAACGTGGGGCGCTGTCCGCGAGTGGTTTGCCGAAATCACAACCAAACAAATAACAGCCGATGCGCGTGAACAAGAGCCCGGAAGCAAGGCTCGGCACCGCGACATCCGCCCACGGCGCCAGCGCGATGCCGCGCTGGTGCAAAAACCAAAACGAGCCCGCGAAGCCACCAATGAATCCGCCATACGCGACGAGCCCGCCGCGCCGCACGGCGAGCATATCGACGAGGCTGTGGAATTCGTGGAGGTTCGTCAGCACGTAGAGCACGCGCGCGCCAATCAATGCAGCGATCGCGGTCACGAAGTAGCAGTTCGCGCACAGCTCGCGCGGCAAGCCTTCGCGCGCGCCGAGCTCGAGCGTCAAAAACCAACCAATCACGATCGAGATGCAGAGCATCGCGCCGTAGCTGTAGATCGGCAGTGACTCGAGCGCGAAGCGTTGCCCCTTGAACCAAAACCCGCCGACCACTCCGGCGCAAACCGCAAGCACGCCGATCACGAGCAAGTCGAGCGCGCCCTTTCGCTGCCCGAATACGGCGAGCGCCGCGCCAAACAGCGCAACAATGAACAGCGCGGGCCCGAGCGGGATGCTCCAAGCCGGAAGCGGAATTTCGAAAAGGACCGGATGCATGGCTACGACGTGCTGGAAGGATTTCCGTGGCCCTCACTCGCTCGAGCCGCAGAAACTCGGAGCGCTGCTCCGAGCCGAAGTACTAGTCGGACTTTTGCGTGGTAGCATGCCGAACGGTGTCACTCCGGTTCCTGGCGTTTTCCCTGTTGTTCGTGGCGGCGTGCGTGCCCGATGACCGACCGGGACACGCCGCTGCCAAGCCGTCCGCAGCCGCGCTGAGCGCGAAGCCGAACCAGTTCGCCGAACACCGGCGTCCGAGCGTGCTTACGCCGCTCGAAGGCGGGGCCACGCGGAACGTCAGCTTCGGCCCCGTGATCGAAGCGCCGTTCTCGGACAATTTCGAGCGGCCAACCCTGGGACCGGATTGGAACGTCACCGGCGGCAGCTGGGCGATTCGGGACGGACGCTTGTGCGTGAGCGGCGCACACAATCACCCCGCGTGGCTGCTGCGCCGTTTGCCGGTCAACGCGCGGATCGAGTTCGAAGCGACGAGCGCGTCACCCGAAGGCGATCTGAAAGCCGAAGTGTGGGGCGACGGCGTGAGCGCCGCGACCGGAGCCTCGTACACGAACGCCACGAGCTACGTCATCATTTTCGGCGGCTGGAAAAACACGTTCCACGTGCTCGCGCGCTTGGACGAGCACGCGCCCGACCGCACCGAGCTGCGCATTGAACCGGGCGAAACCGACCCGCGCGCGCAGCCGGTGCTGCCGGATCGCGCCTATCGTTTCAAAATAGAGCGAAGCGACGGCAAAACCGTCCGTTACTTCGTGGACGACATCGAAATCTTGAGCCTCAAAGATCCAAACCCGCTGCTCGGCGAAGGCCACGAACACCTCGGCTTCAACGACTGGCAAGTGCCCGTCTGCTTCGACAATCTTCTGATCACCCCACTGAAGAGTTAACCGCTTGGAGAACGCTGAGCTCGACGTCGCGCTGGAGGAGCTCGAGACTCGCCTCGAGCGCTTGCGCGCGTTGTACGAGCAATATTTCATGGGCATCGAGCGGATCGAGCCACAGATCCCGCGCAAAGACGTCGATCGGCGAATTTATGTGCTTCGGCGCGAGAAGATTCGCAACACCGCCAAGCGCTTCAAGCTCCAGACGATCATCTCGCGTTACAACACGTTCCAACAATATTGGCAGCGCATCTGCCGCGAGATCGAGAACGGCACTTACAAGCGGCACGTGCTCCGCGCCGAGCGCATCGCGCCGGGTGAGCTATTGACGATCGCGGCGCGCAGGCGACTCGGTCGCCAATTGGCCGCAGAAGCGCAAACTGATTCGCTGCCGCCGGCCGCGCCGAGCAACGCGCCGCCGCGCGCATCGAGCGCGCCGCCCAGCGTGCCGCGACCGGCATCGAGTCAGCCACCCAGCGTGTCACAACAACCTACGCCGATGGCGGCCGCGCCAGCGCCGAAGCTCGCGCCGCCGCCGAAACCGGGAGCACGTCCGGCAAAACCTGAGCAAGCGGCCGCGCCAGCGACGCCCTTGCCGAAACCGTTCGAAAGCCTCGACCTCGACATGGACTTCATGGGGGATTGGGATCCGAGCTCGGTGAAGGGCGTGAAATCGCCACAGACCAGCGCCGGGCCAGCGCGACCTTTTGGCGAGGCGCTCGCCAAACCGCTCGGCGTGCCCGCGCCGCAAAAGGTCGCACCCGCGCCGTCCGCGCCCCAGCCCCCCCCTCCCAACCCCGCAATCGAGGCGGCAAAGCCCGTGCAAACGCGCGAAGCGGCGAAGCCCGCGACCGCGAACACCGGTGTCGCACCGGCCACGAAACTCGGCGCGGCACCAATCGCGCGACCCGCGGCGCCGAAGCCCGCGGCCACGGCTCCCGCTCAAAAACCGCCGACGCCCGCCGCAACCGCATCGATCAGCGACGACCGCGTGCGCGAGCTACACGCGCGCTTGGTCGAGGCGAAGCGCCAGACTCAGGACTCGGCCTCGGTCAGCGTCGAGGGCTTGGCGAAATCGCTCAAGGCAACCGAAGCGAAATTGCGCGAACAGCACAAAAACCGCAAAATCGACTTCGACGTGGTGATCAAAGACGGCAAAGCCGTGCTCAAACCGATCGTGCGCTGAGCTGGCTTCGCGCTGGTGCGGATCAGTTTACGGGACTGCTGCGATCGCTCTGGCGCTGCACCGAAGAACGCGGCCCCTCGATGAACACTTCGGTCTCACAGAAAACGATGGTGCAGGCGCTGTTTCCGGCTTCGCGCATGCGCGCGCACAGCTCGGAGAGCTCCACGTCGAAATCGACCACGTCCCCCTCCACCGGTTGGCGGGTGGTTTGGTCGTAGCGACAGTTATCGATTGCTACCCAGCGGCCCTTGTATTCGTCCGAGCGACAGAACTCGGGCCAGCTCATCCGTGTCGACATGCTTGGGGGTCTTACTTTCGCTGAGTACTTCCCTGACGGGAGAACTCCCCTCTGCTTCGAACTTGGCGCGTTGCCAAACGTCATCGTAACGCCCTCGCATCTAAATACAGCTTCACGAAGCCGTCAAGCTCGTGGCAAATCCACTGTGGCAACTGCGACACAGTCCGCCGAAGCGCCGGAAACATCACGGAAATAATTACTTGCAGCTCGATCCAGTGAGACTGGAAAGCAGTTTCCCGCTCGCCGCTCCGATGCCTTGAG
>DASYCL010000233.1:0-11483 GCA_036500245.1 Polyangiaceae bacterium
GAGCCGGAATTGACCCGGCGATCGGACGCGCTACGCTCGCGACTCACTCAAGCAGAGCGCAGCAACCACATGGCCGAGCCCGAGAATCGAACCGAGCCGGAGCCCGCTTGCGGCTACTGCCAAAAGCCGCTCCGCGTCCAGTATTGGCAAATCGCGAAGCGCCGCGCATGCGCCGAATGTCGCAACGTGGTCGAGCGTGAAGTCGCTGCGTCGAATTCGGTAGCGCGATTCTTCGGCGCGCTCGGCTTCGGTGCGCTCCCCGCCCTCGGAGGCAGCATCGCCTGGATCGCGCTCAGCAAGCTCACCGGTTATGAGATTGGCTTCCTCGCGATCGCGATCGGATTTTTCGTGGGCAAGGCCGTGCGCAAAGGCGCGGGTGGCTTTGGCGGCCCGCGCTATCAAGCGCTCGCCATCTTTCTAACGTATTCCGCGATCGCGCTGGCAAACTTGCCCGGCGCCGTCACGGCGCTCGGGCATTCGCGGCCATGGCCGATCGCGATCACGCTGGCATTCGCTTCGCCGTTCCTCGGCCGGGACCGCGCACTGGGACTCGTGATCATCGGAGTTGGCCTCTATGAAGCTTGGAAGTTCACGCGCAAAGTCCCGCTGGAGCTACGCGGACCGTACCCGATCGAAGGCGAATCGCCCGAGCTTCACGCGAGCGAAAGCTCGCTCGGGTGACGCGGAAAGCCCGTGACGAAACCCATCGTGTAGCGCGCGTTGATTTCGCTGAGTGCGCAGAACGCACTCTCGCCGTCGAGCTCGTAGCGATACGCGTCGATCCCGAACGGACCGAAGTAGCCCGCCGCGAAGAGCGCGTCGGCGACTTGCTCGCCCTTCGCGAAGAGAGCGCGCGCGTCCGACTCCAGTAACTCACCGGAATGAGCCAGGCGCAGCGTGCGGAACACGCCGCGTTCGCTGACTTCTTGCACGCAAATGCGTCCGAGCTCTAAGCGACCGCTTCGCCACACGAAGCCGTGCAAGCTGAGCTCGAGCTTCGGCGTGACGAGCGGTTCGACGATCACGCCGTCCCGCTCGAGGGAAAGCTCGAGCCACGACCATTGCTGTTTGGTGATCGCGCCATAGAAGCGCATTTGTCCGCGTCCGGCGAACGCGAGCGGACGTTTGACCAGCCAGCGGCGCTCCGCGCGGCGCAGCAACGCTTCGATCGGCGCGCGCTCGGTGAAGTATTTTTGTTCGGGCAACCCGCCGCCGAGTTGGTGCGCGAACATGCGATGGTTCACGCGGCGTAGCACTTCTGACGCCGGATGCGGTTCGGGCGTGATTCGCGCCGCTGCGAAGGCAACGACGGCGCGCGGAGTCGGACACCAAGCGCGCCCTAATAACCCTTCTGGGTTACTTAGTGTTTCGCCCAGTAAAATATCTTCGGAGCCCACCAGCGCCCGCGAAGCCCGGCCGTATTCCGCGAGTTGCGCGCTCAACTTCGTGCGCGGCACGTATTCGAAGCCGAGTCGCGCGAGCTCGAGCTCGGCGTCGAGATTCAGAATCCAGGCAAAACGGGTCATTTCGCGGTCGGCGGCGCCGCTACACTTCTGCCTTTCGGCTCGGGCACGTAAGCGCAGAGCGCCGCGATGAATTCGGGCGTCATGCCGGCGCGGCGGCGCGTGTCCTCGGCGATCGGCGTTCCGTGCATGACCCAGGGCGTGAGCGGCGGCGGCAACTCCGCGGCCCAGATCTCGAACTCACAGCCGCCCGTCCAGCGAGAAAACCAGCGCGTCGCAAAACTGACGTGCGCGATCTCTTCTTTCGCGATGCGTTCTTGGATCTGCGCGCCGCGCTCGTCCCCCACGCTGCGAAAGCGCGCCGCGAAATCCCGCGCATACTCCAGATTCGCGGCTTCGAGCCCCATGCCCATCACGGACACGAACGCGAGCTTGGTCTCACACGACGGCACGCGCTTCCAAAACCAATCGCGCACGCCGAAATCCCCAATTTTCGCGCCGAGTAGCTCGATGTGCTCGCGATACAAGTTCAGATGTCGAATCTCGTCGAGGCAGATCCCGAGCAGGCCCTTGCGAAACTCGAGCTCAGCGTCGGCAAATGCACAGAGCGCCCAGCACATGAGCTCCGCAGCTTGGAGCTCGTGATGAAAAAACGCGTGCAAGGCGCGCGCGCGATAGTGCGGCTCTTTCAAAGCTTCGAGCTTGGGCGTGCGCTCACCGCGGCGCGCGCGACGAAACTCCGACGGGCGACCCGCTTCGCTCAAGCGCAGCGGCGCGGCGTCCGCGCGAAATCGAACCGGCGGCGTTGGCGGCGCGATTTTGACGCGCAGCTCGCTGCTTTTCACGTAGTGCTCGGCCCACGCTTCCACGTCGGGCAAATTGAGCTGCATTGGGTCGAGCGCGGACAAGGCGCTGCTGTTTTACGCGAAATTCGTCCGTCGTGCAGGCCTCCGCGCGGTTCGCCAAAGCAGCTCTAGCCAACGCTCGGGCGCCGTGACACACACCGCCGCGCGATGTCCGAGCTGCCGCCGCTTTACGCCTGCTTGCCGCCCCCCGGTGCCGACGCGGGCCCGGTCTTGGAGGGCTTTTTGCGCTACGCGACGAACTCGGGGCTCACGCTCTACTCGCACCAAGAAGAAGCCATCTTGGCCGTGATGAGCGACGCGAACGTGATCGTGCACACGCCGACCGGGTCCGGCAAATCGCTGATCGCTTCAGCCGTGCACTTCAAGGCGCTCTCGGAAGGGCGGCGCTCGTTTTACACCTGCCCGATCAAGGCGCTCGTGAGCGAGAAATTCTTCGCGCTCTGCCGCGAGCTCGGGCCCGAGCGCGTCGGCATGATGACCGGCGATGCGTCGGTCAATCGCGACGCGCCCGTGATCTGCTGCACGGCCGAGATTTTGGCGAACATCGCGCTGCGCGAAGGCGCGGACGCCGACATCGATTACGTCGTGATGGACGAGTTCCACTACATTTCGGACAAAGAGCGCGGCGTGGCCTGGCAGGTCCCGCTGCTCGCCTTGCCGCAAGCGCGCTTCGTCTTGATGAGCGCGACACTCGGCGACGTGAGCTCGTTCGAAAAGTTGCTCCACGAGTTGACCGGCGCGGAAGTGAACACGATCCGCTCGGCGCACCGCCCCGTGCCGCTCCACTTCACCTACCAAGAGAAACTCCTGCAAGAAGCCACGCAAACCCTGGTGAACGAAGGCAAAGCGCCGGTTTACATCGTCAACTTCACGCAGCGCGGCGCGGCCGAAGCCGCGCAGAGCCTCACCTCGCTCGATTTTTCGAGCAAGGAAGAGAAAAAGCAAATCGCGGAAGCGTTGCGCGGCGAAAGCTTCCGGAGCCCGAACGGCAAAGACATGCTGCGGCTCCTGCGCCACGGCATCGGCATCCATCACGCCGGGCTCTTGCCGCGTTATCGCTTGTTGGTCGAAAAGCTCGCCCAACGCGGCATGCTCAAAATCATCTGCGGAACCGACACGCTCGGCGTCGGCGTGAACGTGCCGATCCGCACCGTGCTGTTCACGAAATTGTGCAAGTACGACGGCGAGAAAGTGCGCATCTTGAGCGTGCGCGATTTTCAACAGATCGCCGGGCGCGCGGGCCGAAAAGGCTTCGACACGGACGGCTACGTGGTCGCGCTCGCGCCGGAGCACGCGGTCGAGAATCTGCGCCTCGAAGCCAAAGCGAGCTCCCAAAACAAAAAGAAATTTGTCCGCAAAAAACCGCCCGAATGGGGCTACGTGCATTGGGACAAGAGCACCTTCGAGCGACTCGAAAGCTCCGAGCCGGAGCCGCTCGCCGCGCGTTTCGAGGTCAGCCTAGGCATGCTCTTGTCCGTGCTCGCGCGTCCGCGCGGCGGTTGTCGCGCGATGAAACAGCTCGTAGTAACCAGCCTCGAGTCGCGCGCCCAGAAACGGCAACACAAGAAGCACGCGCTCGAACTCTTGCGTTCGCTGTGGCAAGCCGGCGTGATCGAATTTCGGCCGGCGGCCGAGGGCGGCGGCGTTCGCTTGAACAACGAGCTACAAGAGAATTTCTCGCTGCTGCAAGCGCTCGGCTTGTACGTGGTCGACGCGGTCGAGCGACTCGATCGCGAAAGCCCGAGCTACGCCCTCGACGTGCTCACCTTGGTCGAAGCGATCGTCGAAGATCCGGAAGTGATCTTGCGCGCCCAGGTCGACCAACTAAAGGGCCAAAAAGTCGCCGAATTGAAGGCTGCCGGCGTCGAATACGAGGAGCGCATGCTCGAGCTCGACAAAGTCGAGCACCCGAAACCCAACCTCGAATTCTTGAACGACAGCTTCGGCGCATTCGCGCAAGATCATCCGTGGGTCGCGCGCGAAGTCCTGAAACCCAAATCGATCGCGCGCGAGATGAGCGAGAGCCTCCAGTCGTTCAGCGGCTACATCAAAGAATACGGCCTATCTCGTTCCGAAGGCCTCCTGCTCCGTTATCTGAGCGAAGTTTACAAGACACTCACGCAAAGCATCCCCGAGCTCGCGCGCACCGAAGCGCTCGCGGAATTGATCGAGACGCTCGGCGCGCTCGTCCGCGGCGTCGACTCGAGCTTGCTCGACGAATGGGAGCGCCTCAAAAACCCGAACTACGTCCCGAGCCAGAGCGAACAGGCCGAGCCCGAACGCGAAGACATCACGACCAACCAGCGCCTATTCACCGCGCTGATCCGCAATCTGATGTTCTCGATCTTGCGCGCGCTCCAAGACGGCGACTACGATGTCGTGCTGGATCTAGCCGAAAACGGCTCGATTTCGCCGGCCCCGACCGACCTCGAGCGCGCCTTCCGCCCGCTCTTCGCCGAAGGCGCCTCGATTCAACTCGACGCCGACGCGCGCAACCCAGTGAACACCAGCATCACCCGCGAGAGTGATTTCTGGACGGTGAATCAATCGATTTTGGTGAACGGCGAAGTCAGCGAATACGTGGTGCGCGGCCGGATCGATCTCGCGCGCTCCGTGAGCGAACGCCGGCCCGTCTTCCTGTTGGATCACGTTGGCACGATCTAGTTTTTTCGGGCACCGTTGTAACGAGCGCGCCGCACGGCCATCCCCGACCCAAGCGCAGCCGCTCACGTCACACTGCGACGCGCCCACCGCGCCGGCGCACGCTCGCGCGGCTCCCGGCAACGCGATCCAAGTCCCGATCGGCCGATCGGGACTTACTCGGTGCCGCGCACCGAGTCGCCAAGTCGCGCTCACGTCGACTATTGCGCGGCGGGAACCTTCACGCCGGCGGGCAAGCCGCCGAAGCCGGCGATCGCGGTTTTGATGCCGCGCTCGCGCATTTGTTCTTCGGCGCGAATGAGCGGGTTGTAGTTTTGCAGGTTGCGTTCGCCGTTCGGCGCGCCGGCCTTGAACCACAGGCGGCGCGTGAGCGGGCCGTAAAGCAGCGGCATGTACGGCAAAAACTCGCTCGAACCTTCGGTCGAGCGGTGCGAAATAAACACGGAAAAGCCGTATTTTTTGAGGTTAGTCAGCGCTTCTTTCAGGCTCCCGACACCGACTTTTTTGCACTCGGCCAAGATGAAGTCGATGTCGCCGCGCGCGCTGAGGAATTCCTCGACCATGTCGTGATCAGCGAGGCCGAGCACGACTTCGACGGCCAAGCGCGTCTCGGTGAACGTGCCGGCTTGGTTCAGTTTGATCAAGACGCTGTTGCCGGCGCGGTCCGCTTGGTTCTTGCCGCACAAGTACGGAATGATGAAACGAAGCTGAGTCACCACCAGATCGTCGAGCACGATCTGCACGCGGTCGCCGTATTTTTCGTTCATCAATTTGTGCGCGGCGACGTCATGCTCGCTGCCCGGATCTTCCATCGTCGCGAAGTTGTCCGCGCTGTTCACGACCGTGCCGTCGAACTCGATCAATTCTTCGCGCGTCTTCTTGCCGCCGCCGGAGAAGCGCATGTCGTACATGCCGGCTTTGATCAGATCTTCACCTTTTTGCACTTCGCTGAAGGCGTTGTCGGTGCCGATCGCGTAGTCACTCGCGGCAAGGTTCAGCTGCGTCGCGCATTCTTTGATCCGAGTGAGGCCCTCGAAATTGTCTTTCACCGGGAAGACGAAGCCGCGCTCTTTCGCAGTGCCGGTCGGGAGGCCATCGCGAACCAGGTTTTTCTCGAACTGTCGGAAGAACTTAGTGCCGACTTCGAACACTTCTTTGACGCTTTTTGCCTTCATCGAGAAGAAAAACATCTCTTGGATGTCTTGCTTCGTGCCCGGAACGTGCTCTCCGCCGCACACCATGTTGAAGGCGATGTTCGGGAAATAGAAGGTCTTGGTCTTCTTCGTGGCGAACACTTCCCACGCCTCGAGGCCGCTCGCCTTGAGCAGGCACTGAAAAAACGCAGTCGAAGCAGCAAGACACGCATTGCCGCCCCAGAGCTTTTTGTTCGACCCCGCCTTCTTGACCATCGCCAGATCGAACTTGGCGGCCGCATCCAAAATGTCCGCCGCAGTTTTGATCACGACCTTCTTCGGCAAGAGCTTCGAGATATTTTTTTCGATCGAAGCGATCGCCTTGTCGTTCGCGATGTAGACGGCTTCGTTCTCGCCGTCCGAAGTTCCCTTGGGGATGCCGTTGCGCTCGGTGATCGTCCACGTCTCTTTGCCGCGCGTCACCTTCGCAGTGATCTCTCCCTCCAAGGTGAAGTTGGCGTACGAGGAGAGGATCTCGCGCCCTTTGAGCTTGAAGTTCGATACCGTCGTCTCTTTTGCCATGATGTCCTTGTTGCTCACGTCCGAGCGTCCGAGCCCCGAAGGGTCCCGAAACGGTCGGGACGTCATAGCCGAAATCGAGCCAAACTTGGCGTACGGCGTGGCGCTCGTCTGGCGACGACGGTAAAGAGCCTATGTTTCCTGGCGGTCACTGCGGCGCGCGCGGCGCGAACATGACTTTTCCGAGACCGCCGCCGGCGGCTCTGCGCAAAGCAGCAAGAAAATCCGGTAAATCGTGATGTGCCTGAACCGGCAAAGGCAGCCGCCCCGCGCGAATTTCGGCCCACAGTGTTTCGGTCATTTTCGTGTGCTGCTCGGGGCCGAGACTCTGCGACCAGCGGTCGATGCCGAATCCCTGCCAGGTCAGGTTCGAATAGACGAGCGTAGCGTTCTTCACGACGATGGGCTCCGGGCTGATCGTGCCGTACGCGACAATGGTTGCGCCCTGCCGCAATGCAGGAAATAGCGAGCTCACCAGCGGCCCACCGACGCAATCGATTAACGCTGCGACGCCCGCTCCGCCCGTGATCGCGCGCACGCGCTCGGCGAGATCCGGCGCTTGCTCGGCGACGCCTGCGACGTAACTCGCGAGCCCGGGCAGCGATGCTTCGCGCGCAATGCCGATCACGCGCAGGCCGCGCTCGGTCGCGAGCGCGGAGACCAGCGCCGCCACCGACGACGAAGCCGCGCTGAGCGCAATCCATTCGCCGGGCTCGGCACGCGCGACGTCGAGCAACCCAAAAGCCGTGATTGGATTGATCACGAATTGCGCCGCGGCATCGACTTCGATCTCGGCCGGCACGGCGAAGGCGCGCTCCGCCGGCAGCGCGACGAATTCGGCCCAGGCTCCGGGCCAGCGAAACGCGACGCGGGTTCCAAGCGAGAACTTCGCCCCTTCGCCGAGCGCAACCACGCGACCTGCGCCGGACAGGCCGGCGACCTGCGGGCACTTCGGCTTCACGCGGTAGGCGCCGCGCACGAAGCTGAAGTCCGCCGGATGCACCGGGCTCGCTTCGACCGCGACTAACACCTCACCCGGCGCGGGCGTCGGCTTCGGCGCGTCCAGGTATGTGAGCACTTCGGTGGCTTCACCGATTTGGGAAAATACCAGAGCTTTCATCGAGCTTTCTCCTGTGTTTCGAACCACGAGGAGCATGCTGCTTGTTCTTCGCACAGTCCATGCTTATGAATGCACGGCTTCTGTGCAAAAAAGCGCCAATACGGCTGCTCGTGCACCCGGACTTGCGCGCGCGGCGGCGTGTGCGCGCCGTGATGGACGCGATCGCGGAGCGCACGCTCTCCGCGAGCGCAGAAAATCGCGGGCGCGTAGCTCGAGGTCGATTGATCGCGCGCGCGGCGGCGGACGCCGGCGGAAAGCGCTTAGAAAATCAAGCTCACGGCTTCCTCGCGCGGTCGTCGCTCGGCGGGATTAACGAAGACAGATCACGCAGCGCCGTCACGCGCTCGAGACCGAGCCCGTGCTTTCGCCGCCACACCCGCTGCGCGCTATAAATGCTTCGCTCGCCGACCATGAGGTAAGACAGGACGCAAACGATCACGACGTGCGGAAACAGATTCGCGCCGAGCAATTCCACCGCCATGATCGACAGCGCGAGCGGCGTGTTGGCCGCAGCCGCGAACACGGCCGCGAGCCCGACGCCGGCACCGAGCGCGAGTGGCAAGCCGAGCACGCGCGCGAGCAGATTGCCGAGCGCGGCGCCGACGAAGAACAGCGGCGTGACTTCGCCGCCGAGGAAGCCTGCGCCCAACGTGACCGCCGTAAACACGAGCTTCCACGCGAACGCTGCTGGCGACAGCGCAGGATCGCTGAACGCGCGCAGGATCGTCGGCACTCCGAGCCCGAGGTAGTCACTCGTGCCGACGAGCTTCCAGCCGAGGACGACCAGCGCGCCGCCGACGAACATCCGGAGCGGCAGTCGCGGCAGCCAGAGCGTGCCGAGCTTCTTCAAAAGGTGCAAAAGCTCAATGAACGCGACGGTCGTGAGCGCGAGCGCGAGCGCGAACGCGAACCATTTCGCGCACACGAGCGGCGTCAGCGCGAGCGCCGGCGGCGCCGGGTAGTGCGTGTGCACGATGCCGAGCGCGCGGGTCGTCATGTCGCCGAGCACCGAGGCGACCAGCGCCGGAACCAGCGCTTCGTACTCGATGCGTCCGAGCACGACGAACTCGAGCCCGAACACGGCGCCCGCGATTGGCGTGCCGAAGACCGAACCGAAACCGCCCGCGACGCCCGCAGCGAGCAATTGGCGGCGCATCGACCGCTCGAGCTTCAAGCGGTGCGCCGCCGCGTCCGCCAGGCTCGCGCCCATTTGTATGGCCGTGCCTTCGCGGCCGGCGCTGCCACCGAACAAGTGCGTGAGCACGGTGCCAAGCAGCACCATCGGCGCCATACGCAGCGGTAAGCGCGGGCCGGAATCGTGAATGGTGTCGATCACGAGATCGTTGCCGGGTGCGATCTCGCGACCGAAACGCTGGTAAACCGCGCCGATCAGCGCACCCGCGAGCGGCAAGCTGTAGACGATGAGCTCGTGCTTCGTGCGAAATGCAGTCGCGCGCTCCAGCAAAAACAGGAACAGCGCGGACGCTGCGCCGCTGATCACGCCGACGAGCGCGCCCAGCAAAATCCATTGCCCGAGCGCGAGCAGACGCGCGCGCGTGTGACGTCGTGGGCTCGGGCCGAGCGAGCGCGGCTCCGCTTCGGCTCGGCGATTCGTATTGTCTTCGCTCACGTGGCAGCTCCTCGATTCGTACCGAAGAGGCTCACCCGAGCTCCTACGGCGCCCGATCCCGTTCAGGGGGCAAAACGTAGGAGTCATTGGCGGACGCACGGGCCCGCGGTTATCGGCGGACTCCACCGCCATCTCGATTTTTTTCGATGCTGATTTCGTGGGCTGCCTTTGTCAAGCGGCGTGCGCTTACTGAAGTAGCGTAGGCCGCGCATTTCAGCCGGAAAGAGCTACGCTCAACCCAACGATGCTCTCGCACTACGAGATGATTGGCCGCATTGTCGCCGGCGCCGCGCTCGGCAGCGTCATCGGCTACGAGCGCGATCGTCATCGACGTCCGGTCGGCTTACGCACCCATCTGATCGTCGCGATGGCCGCGGCAAGCTTCATGGTGATCTCGTCGCAGTTCGTCTATTTCCAGCACTACGCCGAACGCGACTTGGTCGAAGTCGACACCTCACGCATCGCCGCGTCGGTCGTCTCGGCCGTAGGCTTCTTGGCGGGCGGCGCGATCTTGCGCACGGGCGCGACCGTGCAAGGGCTGACCACCGCAGCGGGTCTCTGGCTCGTGACCGCGATCGGCATGTGCGCGGGCTCGGGCATGTTCGTCGAGAGCGCGGCGATCACACTGCTCGGGATCATAGCGCTCACCGCGCTGCGCCGCTTCGAAGACAAGAACCTGCTTCGTCGTCAGCTCTCGATCGTGCTGAGCGACGGCGCCGCGGATCTGGACGTGGTCGTCAGCGCGCTGAAAGCGATCGGCGTCAGCGCGGAAGACGTCAAATACGACAAGCGCCTCGACGACGAGAAGAAGCGCGTGGTCGCCACGTTGGACATCGAGTTCGCCGACACCGTGGCGCTTCCTCGGCTCGTGGCAGCCGTTGAAGCCGTGCACGGAGTGCGGCGCGTGGTCGTACAGCGCTCGAGCTGAGCGAGCGCGAACAGCGCCGCCCCGGGCCAACCGGAGCGGCGCCATTGACGCGACTACTTGCCGATTTCCTTTTCGATCGCGGTGAGCTGCGTGCCGGCGTTCGCGGTGGTGATCGCCGTTGCAGCCGTCGCTTCGAAGTCTTCTTCCGCGGGAAGCTTGGCAACGACGGCCGGTGCGACGGTAGCCGTCGGTGCCGCCGCAGCGGCCGAGTCGGTCGCTGCAGCGGTAGCCGAAGCTGCCGCCGCCGTATCGGTCGCGGCCGGCGCCGCGCTTGCGACCGGCGCCGCGCTTGCGGCTGCGTCCGGAGCTTTGTCCTTGTTACAACCGATGGCGATCAGCGCCACCGAGCAAGCAAATAAAAACGGTCTCATCGGTGCTCCTTGCCACGAATCACCTGCATCGCGTGCAGGTCACGGTCGATCTCGAACTGGATGTCCGCTCGGCAGCGCGCAGCGAGCGCGTTGTCCGCCTTTTGGTTCGCGATGTCGAGGATACGATCGAGGCGCGCCATGCGATCGGCGTGCGTCCTGAGCTCGGCCTGGGCTTCCGTCGAACTGACGGCATTGCCCCAAGTCTTCGCGATTTCATCGCGGCGAGCGATGGCGCGCGCGTTGCGACCTTCGTTCCAGGACTTCTCGTTCTTGATCGCGGCGAGGCGCTCCTTCTGGCGCTGCTCCTCGAGTTGATGAATGTGTTCCGCGAGCCGCGGATCGGCCGGCGGTGCGACGGCTGCGCCGTGCGCGGGCGGAGCGACCGCGGCCCCGGGAGGCGGCGGCGGCTCGTGCCGATCCATGCGATGATCATCGCGCGGATCGTCGCGATGAGGCTGAGCCAGCGCAGTGCTAGCCAATGCAAGTGTAGCAACTGCGACGAGTGTACTCGTCCATGTCCGGGTGCTTGTCTTCATCATCCACCTTCCACTGAGCTCCGAGAACATCGGAGGTCAGAACATAGACGGGAGACGCTAGTCGTTCCATACGAGACATGTTCGAAATTTTTTCGGACGGCGTGGCTATTTGTCGCGGTCGAGCCGAGTGGCAACTCAATGTGTCGGTTCGTGTTACGAATCAGAACCGCTTAGTGACACAATGTGTCTGCCGGCC
>DASYCL010000234.1:0-13113 GCA_036500245.1 Polyangiaceae bacterium
GAAGCGGCTCGGTGGCGGAGGATCGTCTGCGTTGAAGCAGTATTCGTTCGATTCGCCACTCGTGAAGGTGTACGGGCGGCAGTCTTTGCCTTCGAAGTCGGCATCGGGGTAGGTGGTGCGGAAGGTGCACGCGCTCGTGCCGCAGCGGGGGTAAACAGCATCCAATTCGGCGTCTAGAGAACCGCCCACGGGCACGTCCATCGGAAACCCGATGTCCGGATCGACGCAGCGGTTCACCGGATCGCCGGCCATGGTGTTGTCCATCGGGACAGTGCTCGGCAGACACTGTTGATAGTTCTGACAGGTCTTGTGGCAGGCGTAGATGCGCTTGCAGTACGTCTCGTTCTGCCGGTTCATGTCGTCACTCGTGTGCTTATCGGCGAGCGTGATTCCGAGCGTGCCCATGCTGTCGCGTCCGCGGCGCGCCCAAAACGAGACGCCGTCGTACTTCGAGACGTCCCAATACGTGTGCAGGGCGGTGAGCTGGTAGCCAGTGATACCCCCTGTGTTCTCAGTCGGCGTGAGTGGAAAGCCGGCGCTGTCATGGTTCGGATCCGTCATCATCGTGGACTGACAGAGATCCGAGCCGTCCGGACAGTGCAGCGTGCTCGTCGGGAAGTTGTCGCCGCCGAGGATGTGCGCGATGTTGCCGCCGTAGTAGCGGAAGCCCGCGCCGCGCATGTGAATCACCCAGTTGTTCGGTTTGCCATCACACTGGGGAACGAGCGTGCCAGGTGGCACCTTTTCCGACGGGGTGCCCCATACGACTCCCAACGTCATATCGGCGGAGAGCGTGGGGTACCACGAAGTAAAGCCGGGCACGCGCCAGGAGCCGCGCGTGTAGTCGTCCGCGCCGGCCCAGCGCATCGCGAAGCCGACGTCGGGCGTGATACTCGGATCGCCGATCTCTTCGAGCACACGCTCAGGTTCGGACGTTGCGACCCAGGGCGCGAATTGGTACGGCGCGAGCACGCTGCAATCGATCGGCGTCGTGGTGACGATCGAGTCGTCCCCGTTCGGCTGTACGTTTTGCGGGGTCTGGCCGTAGTCCGCGATCGTGCTCGTGGCCAGCGGCGGGTAGTAAACATCCGGCGACGTCACCAGGTTGCCCGACGCATCGACTTGCGGGATGCCGGCGTTGACCCACGGAATCTTCGTGATGATCGGTACTGTCGACGTGTCGGCGGTGCCCGGCGAATTGGGCACCGGATCGCTGCCTGGGATCGTGTTGCCGGCGTTGGTCGTGCCGCCGCACGAGAGCAGAACCAGCGCAAAAAAGGCTGCCGAATAGCTGCGCCGCGATGGGATGGCTGTGGTCAAAAATTCTACTCCGCGCTGGCTACACGCTTCGAGTCCGGCTCGCCAGAAGCGAGCTTCGAGACAAACGCGCACGCCAAGAGATACCGAGTACTGCTGCTCCGATCGCTGCTCTCGAAAATTTCGAGATGCGTTTTGCGATCAGCTCATGAAGACTCGGACCGCTTGGCGATGATCAAAAGCTAACATGCGCGAATTGCCAAGGCAGCACAAAACGCAGTCAAACATGATTGTTTACTGCTGAAAGCCGAACTTCGCTGATGACGCGAGGCACGTATTCAAATACGTTGCTCGAGAAGAGGAAGTCGGTGTAGTGCATATACACCTGATATGCCCGGCCACGCCGCGCTCCGCGCCGCGCGCAAGATCGCGCGCGAATGCCCCGCACTGCGAGTGCGCCAAGCCTCGCGCGCGCTCACCCGCACCTACGACGACGCACTCAGGCCGATCGGCCTCCAAATGTCGCAGTTCGCCGTGCTGATCGCGATCGCGTCGTTCAGCGAAGCGATCGCGACGATCAGCGCCGTCGCAAATTCATTGGTGATGGATCGCACTACGCTGACGCGCAATTTGCGCCCGCTCGAGCGCGCTGGGCTGGTGCGTGTGGCGCGGGTTCAGGGGGACGGGCGCGCGCGGCACGTGCTCATCACCCATCGGGGTGAAAAGACGATCGAACAGGCCTATCCCTTGTGGGAGAGCGCGCTCGTGCGCGTGCGCAAAGTGCTCGGCACGCGCAAAGTGCAGCGCTTGAACGCGGAGCTCAGCGCCGTGGTCGCGCACGCGGCCGCACTCGGCGAAGCTCCGACGGTCCGCAAAAAGCGCTAGAGGCTGACGCTGTCAGTAACCGACGTCCGGTTCGTCGCCTTCGCCGGAGTAACGGTGCGGCGCAGGCGCGCTCTTTGCCGTCGCAGCCGGCGCGCGATGCGGCGTCGGCGAAATCGGGCGAGCCACTCGAGCAGTCGTTTTCGTCGCTCAAGAGCACGACGGCGAGAGCGGAGCTCGGGCGCAAGAACGCTGCGCGCTGCGCGAGCAGATCTTGGTTCACGCCGGTCGATGTGCTCGAGTTCGTGATCGGGTCCCTCACGATCGAGCTGGGCGGCTCGGGATCGATCAAAAAGCGATACATCGCCTCGGGCGACGACTCCCCGACCGAGCGGCCCTCCCACTCGGGTTTTCCGATAACCCCCTCTACTACGATCGGCGCGCCGTGCACCTTCCCGCACGTTGGTTATATTCTCACTAGCTTTGCGCCCGGATCCAGACGCTTCAAGTCCGCCACGTCGCTCGTGAGAATCAAACTTCGATTTGCACGCGCGATCGCCACGACCGAGGCGTCGATCACGTCACTGGTTCCTGTCAACGCCAAAAGTTCGCCGCAGACGCGCGCAAGCGCGCCGTCCAACGGGACGACTTGCACGTAGTCACCGCGAGCGAAGCGCGCGAGTCTCGACTGCCGCTGCCCGTCCCGCCACGCTTGTCCGAGCACGCCGGCTGGCACGAGAAATCGACCTCCCTCGTCGAGAAGCTCTTCGATCAAAGCAACCACACGACGGTCGCCGCGATCGAGTGCAATCAACGGTCCCGTGTCGAGTACTACTTGCGTTTGGCTTTTGCGATCACTCGCTTTGCCCATTGGACCTCACGCTTGGTGGGCTCACCGAGTTCGGCTTTCAAATCAGCGACCAGAGCGCGCAGTGACTCGCGCTCTTCCTTCTCCACCAATGCTTCCGCGATATATCCAGACACCGAGCTCGCTTGCCCGCTACGAACCGCGCGCTGAACCTTGGCCAGCTGATCGCGCGGTAACGTAATCGCTATCTTTGCCGCAGTCATACCTGAATCATACCCGGACGCGATCGGAGCGCAAGGTTCCGTGTCACGATTCGAGCCCGCGCAGATACCTCTCGACCAGCTCAATCACCTCACTCGCCCGCTCACTCACCAATTCATGCGTGCCGCCCTCGAACACGACGAGCTCCGCGCGCGGCAGCAACTCCGCGAGCCGCTCACCGACGCGCACCGGGCTGATCGGATCTGCATCGCCGTAAAGGAGCAGCACCGGGATCCGAATTTCGGCGAGGCGCGCGCTCAAGTCTTCGCGTTCGTCCAAGAACCAAGTCGGCAGATTTGGATTTGCTTTGCGGAAGGCGGGGCGCCAATCGCTGGCTCCGAGCGCGCGCGTGTCGATGCCACCGGAAGTGACGGCGAGCACCAAGCCACGTACTTCGTGTGGCTGTTCGAGCGCCGCGCGCATCGCGATCACGCCGCCCATCGACTGCGCGAAGAGCAACGTCGGTCCGGCGATGCTTTCGACGACCCGCGTGACGAGATCAGCAATGCCGCGCACGCTCGGATCCGCGGGCATTCCGCCGAAGCCGGGCCAACCGAACAAGCGCCGCCGACCCGGATGACTCAAGCCGTCCGCGACCGGCTGCCAGATTTCGCTGCGACCGCCGGTACCGGGCAGAAACAGGAGCGTTTCCGGGTTTTCACTCACAGCTGCGCTCTTCACGCGCGGATTTTCGTCGTCGCGCGGCGAGAGCGCAAGCTGAGCCGCTACTTGCGCCCGCTCGCGCGCAAGTGAGGTGCGCGGGATTTTCGACGAATCGCGAGCGCGCGCTGGCGCGAAGCGCGCGCTCATTCTAACTTCATGGCTCAGTTCGAGAAGAAGATGAATTTGTCTCAGTCCCGCACAACGAAAAACCTCTTTCTCTTTACTTTTGCAGCCCTGCTCGCCTGTGCCTGCGATTCGCCGTCGCCTTCGTCGGGCACGCCGGACGCGGGGAGTTCGCAGCCGCCGCCACCGCCGCCGCCGTTCGATGCGAGCGGGCTGACGAATTTTTGCGACTTGCCGGGCTCATTTCAATTCACGGATTCTGGTGTCGTGCAGGTAGCGGGCACGAGCACGCAGCAAGCCAAGGACGATCTCGCCAAGCTCGGCTTCGTGAAATTGCCGGCTGGCTTTTGCCTGCACTACTTCGGCAACGTGGGCAACACGCGGCAACTGCGCTTCGCACCGGGCGGCGAATTGTTCGTCGCATCACCCACGACAGTGACGACCGGCGGCGGCCAAGGCGGCCACAAAGCAATCATGTTTTTGCCGGACGACAACGGGGACGGCTACGCCGACTCGAGCAACGTGTTCCTCGGCAATTTGCCATCGACGCAAGGCATCCTCTTCACGAAGGATTATTTTTATTACCAGGACGACACGAAGATCCTGCGCATGCCGTATCAAGCCGGCGATCGCATGGCGATGGGCACGTCCGAGACGATCGCAGACATTCAGATTTACCATTCGGGCTTGCACTGGCCCAAGCCGCTCGACGAAGCGGACGACGGCACGATTTACGTCGGCAACGGCGGCGACCAGGGCGAGACGTGCGTCGAACCGCATCCGTTTCACGGCGGTATCCTCAAGCTCGACGGCAGTTCCGGCGGCACGCCCGTCGCGCAGGGCTTCCGCAATCCGATCGCGGTGCGCTGCGAGCGCGGCACGAACCTGTGCTTCGCCGCCGAGCTCGCCAAAGACTATTCCGCGACTCAAGCCGGTCGCGAAAAGCTGATGCCGATCCATCCGGGAGACGACTGGGGCTTTCCGTGCTGCGCCACGAAAGGCACGCCGTACTTGCCGGACGGCTCGAACTCGAGCGCGGTCGCGAATCCGGATTGCTCCGGCACCGCGCCGGAAGATGCTTCGTTCTTGATCGGCGACACGCCGTTCAGCTTCGATTTCGAGCCCGGCAATTGGCCCGCGCCCTACACCAAGAGCGCGTTCGTGCCGCTGCACGGCACGGCGGGCGGCTGGCTCGGCGCGCGCGTCGTCGCGATCCAAATCGATCCGGCGACCGGCATGCCGATGTCAGCGAGCGACACGGACGGCGGCAAATCCGCTGACGCAATGACCGACTTCGCGACCGGCTGGGACGACGGTCACAACGATCACGGCCGCCCCGCCGCAGCCACGTTCGCCGCCGACGGCCGCCTATTCATCGGCAACGACAACAACGGCGACATCTTCTGGATCGCGCCGCTCGGTCTACCGCTCGCGGGGGGCGCGACAAGCGATTGACTTTAGGCGCTTGCGCTCAAAACACTTCCCAGTTCAAGATACGGCCGACGGATGTGCCCACCCCGGGCACGAAGTAATCCGTGAAGCGGATGTAGCGTACCGAACGCGTGGAGAAGTCGATTGTCTGCATCCTCGGGACAGCGCTGATCTGAGCCGTGCCGTTATCGATACCTCCCGGCTGGAGGCCCGTCGCAGGCAGGCCGAATAGGTTGCCGCGTCCGCTATCGAACACTGTCGTCCAATTGCCCGAGCCATCATCGACGTCCACCTTGCCTCCGCCGGGCCAGTTGTCATTCAGCTCGAAGGAAGTGCCGATGTGCGAGATCTGATATTGCTGGCCGAGATCGATCGTGACCGTGCCGTCACCCGTTGCACCCTGAGCCACCGTCTTGCCGAAGTAGAGGGTCTGTACTCCGCCGTGGCTCATGTTCGCATTCGTGCTGATCACCACACCAGGCAGGCTGATGAGATTGAAAGCGTCCATTGAACTCGGCGCGGGATCGGTCGCGGAGCTCGGGAATATCGCCAGCTCATTGAGCCCGACAATGCTAGACGCCGTCGTTCCCGTCATCGTGAACTCTACATAGCGAGCGGACACCGCATCGAAGGACACCGTGACCTGGGCCGCGCTGACGGGTGTGTTGGCAACCACCTGAGTCCAAGCGCCGAGGCTTTGCGCGACACGCACGCTAAAGCTGACCGGGCGTGAGCCGAACATTGGCTGGATCGCGCCGAGTGTCTCCATTTGCCCGAGGTCGATGGTCAGTGTCGCCGTCGCGGTAGGGTTCGCGCCCTGCGCCCACCACAGGAAACCCATATCGTCGCCATCGATAGTGTTCGCCGGGTTTTCTGAAAGCGGACTCGGCGTGTATGCGAGCGCACCATTCGCGTAGACCACCGAGGCCGTGGGTTGAGTGATGCTGCCCGGGCGACGCAGCACGTTCACGTTGAAGTACTTCTGATCCGCGCTGAGCGGGTAATACGCGGTGATTGGCGCCGGGGTTCCGAACGCTTGCACCGACCAAAGAGCGCCGTTGGATAGGCCGACGCCACCGGGCGTGAAGTAGTCCGTAGCGCGGATGTAGCGAACAGGTTGAGTCGGAATCGCGAGATCCTCGCCGCAAGAGCTCAGCACACTCCCGAATTGATTGCCCCGGCCGCTGTCGTACACGGTCGAGTACGCGTCAGGAATCGCGGCGACCTCGAGTCGGCCGCCGTGTTGCCAAGCTGGAGCGAAGAAGAAGCAGGCTGCTAGGCGCGATACCTGGAATTGCGCGCCGAGATCCACGACACCGACGGCGTCGCCAGTCGCGGTAGAAGTCAAATTGTTTGACTTTGCATCGAAGGCGCCTGCTGGCCAGATCGCGGGCCACGTGCCCATGGGGAAGAAGTTGCTGTTCACCGTCGAGCTGGTGGAAAAATAGGCGAGATCATAGCCACTCGCGGAAGTCGGTGGGGGCGACGTTTGGGCGCTGGGATAGACGAAGAGCTCCGTCAAATCCACCGACTTGAGCGAGTTGCTGCCGAGCATGGTGAGCTCGAGATAGCGTGCCGGCGTCGCGTTGAAGCTGAGCGTCGAGTCCGCGATTGCCGGCGACATCGGAACGACCTCCACCCAACTGCCCAATTTCGTCGCGAGGCGAATGCGATGATTGGCTGGAGGCTGAGTGTAAACTGGACTGTAGTACGGTCGCACTGCGCCAACCGAAAAATATTGCCCCATGTCCACGATCAGCGTCACTGTCGCGTCGGGATCGGAAGCAGTCGGAGTGCCCCATATGAAGCCGGCGTCGTCCCCGTCGAAGACAAACAGAGGCGCGTTGGCCCCCGTTTGCGTCGCATCGTTTGCAAACGTGGCACTGGCAACCGGCGAGTAGTAATTCCGCCGCAGCAAATTCACATAATAGTATTTGCCGTCCGCGCTCACCGAATATGGTTTTGGCAGAGGCGGCGGCTCCGGCAGATTCGGCCAAAATTGCAGCGCGACGTCCGATGCGCCCTCCTCATTGAGGAAGGAACGCCCTTGGTCGGTCCAAGCGGCAACCAGTCCGCCACTGGGCCATAGATTGGTGCTCAGCACGCGGAACGCCGACTGATCTCCGGCGCGATGCGCGTCCACGCGCACCAGCGGCACTTCGACGTGCGTCGGATCGAGAGATACTGAGTGATCGGGCGCGACCGTGAACGGAACGCGGCGCGACCACAATTCGGAATCGTTCGCATCGCCGGGCACGGCACCCGAGCGCCACGACACGAGCAGATGATCGGGAAAGAGCGTCAGCGCGGGCTCTGTTTGATCCACCGAGGGCAGCGCGGCATAGCTGTCCTGAGCTGGCGGGATCTCGAAAGAGGGAGCGGGCCCGGGCGCGGCGGCGTCCAAGATCGCGCCGTGCAAGCGAGACACGTTCGCGACTCCGGTGCCATTCGGATCGGTGCCCATCGTGAATGCGAGCGCCAAGTGCGTCGAGTCCAGAAATATCAGATCGGGGCGATCGTCGGAGAGTCCGGGCTCGAAAGGTCCCACGCTCCAATGCAACGAGCCGCTCTGAACCTCGATCGTTTCTAGCCCCGAGGAGTCATCACTCCGCCACGCTGCGGCCCATTGCTCATTCGAGGCAGCAAGCACTACGTCACCCTCGACTGCGCTCGTTTGCGAGAGCACGAGATCCTCGCTGAGCGGCGTGAGATCAGGCGCGAACAAGCGATAGTGGAGATCGGGCGCCGTGCTCGAGTCCGTGTCATCCATCCAAGCAACCACGAGCTCTTTTCCATCGAAGACGATGTCGGGCGCGCTTTGCGAGAAAGCCGCCGCCGCATTCGCGACGATTGCCGGCCCTTGTTCTAGTTCGGTCTTGTTGGGATCGATGCGCCGAAGCTGAATGCCGAGCTCGTCTCCGTCTGCACCCAGGTCGGTCCACGCGATCGCGAACGCATCGCCCGGCAGCGCCGCGACCGCCGGATCGGGAAAATCGACCGTGCTCGAGCCGTATTGAACGGTACCCGCGAGGACGCCCGCATTGTCGTATGTCGACAGCTCGAGCACCGGTGGATCGCTCGTTTCATCTACGAAAGAGACGCCGACCGAATTGCAGCCCGCGGCTAGCGGATGGCGGCTTGCGCCGAGTCTACGGCTCGGAAGCGGGAGAACGCTCGACGAAGCCTGCCGCGGATCGACCAACTCCGGTGTGATCGTGCAGAGCGAACTGCACGAATCGGAGTCGCTCGTATTCTGGTCGTCGCAGGCTTCGGTCGGTGCGAGGAAGCCGTCGCCGCAAACGGCGGTTGCCGGCGGCGAGCCGCTCGGCGCGTTCGGAACACATTGCGCCACCGTGCCCGCGCCGCCGCCTCCACTCCCCGTGCCGCTCCCATTTCCGGCTCCGGCGTTGCCGCCGCCACTCGCACCAGCAATCGCGCCCGCGCCGCCGCTTCCGAGCGCCGAGAAGCCGACAATCAGGTTGGTCTTCGGGCGCGAGAATGTCGGACCGGCGCCGCCACCGCTCCCGACGCTCCCGACGCTGCCCGAAGCGCCAGAAGTACCGCTCGCTCCGGCTGTCCCGCTCGCTCCGCCGCTGCCGCCCAACGCGGTCGAGTCGCAACCAGCGAGCGCACCGATGAGCAACAGCGTTGCGAGCCTCGAAGTCGCGACGGGTGAACGCTCTCCCGCTGTGTCTCCCCGCCTTGCATGATCAAACACGATCCATGACCCTTCACTGTTCGTTGAGCCGCCCGCAGACCTCGCGCCGCAGCGCCCGCGCCCTGCTTTTATTCGAGGCCGGACGCTGCCCCAGGTGCACAACGACGTCAAGGCAACGCAGCTTGTATCACTCGACTCACTTGCCTCGCGGGGTCAAACCGCGCGCGCTTCGAAGCGCGGTTTGATCACCGTGTTCACGTATTCACCGATCGAGGGTGCTCGTAACAGCAGGCGATATGCCGCGATTGGCACTTGCAAATAGCGATAGACGCGGCCGCTTCGAAACTCGATTTCGAGCTCGAACGCGGCTTCGTCGTAACCGACGGAGACGACGCTGCTCGAGTTGACGGAAGTGCGTTCCATCGCTCACTCGAGCGCGAGAATGATACCCGAGTGCTGCAAAATCAGCGCGCGCTTCGCGCCCGTGCGCAGTGTGACGGCTGCTGCATTGGCTTCGAGCACTCGGCCGTCGCTGAGCGTGGCGGAAACGATCGTGGTCGGCGTGTGATGGCTGTTCACGATCATGGTCACGCGCTCGAGTGAGACGATTTCGACCGACTCCCAGCGCGGTCCACGTACGAAATCGAGCGCTGCGCTGATGCCCGTCGAGACGGGGAACGCCGTGCCGACCAACAAAATCAAAAGCGCATAGGGAGCCGCGCGCCCGCGCACGTAGCGCAAGAGCGTGAGCACCGAGGCGAGCGGCAAGACGACGCAGACGAAGCCGCGCAGCCCGAAGATCCAGCGCCAATTTTGCAGGCCGATCGTGGCAGTGGTTTGGATCACCCAACCGAGCAAGGGCGCGAACGGGATCGCGAGCAGCCAGACGATGCCGAACTGGTCGTACCAGCGCCGCTCGACTCGGTCGGCTTCGAGCTCGGCGCCATATTTCTGGTTCAGCTTCGGGATGAACTCGATCGCGAAGACGAGCAACAAGAGGAAGCCGGTCGTCGCGAGCGCGTAGCCGTTGATGGTGCCGAATTTCAACCAGAAGATGACGGGCACGCCGAAGGCGATTGCCAGCACTCCGGGTAAGAACGGCGGTTTCTTGCGCGGCTCGCTTTTGGTTTGGGTTACGCGGGCAGCGCGTTCGGCACGTGGATCACGACGCATACGGTCGGTGCAGTCTACAGCGAACTTTGCGCCGCGAAATCGCGTGCTGTTTCGGGAGCGCGCGAAACCGCCATTTAGCAGCCGCGTGCGCGAAAGGGTCGACACGCGCGCGGGCCCTTGTTAAGCCCCGGCGCATGAGCACCCAGCGAAAATTGTTCGTCGAAGACATCCAGACTCAGGGAAAGCGCGTGATCGTGCGCGTCGATTTCAACGTGCCGCTCAAGGACGGCAAGGTCGAGAGCGACAAGCGTCTGAAAGAGTCCCTACCGACGATTAAGTACCTCAAGGACAAAGGCGCGAAGGTGATTTTGATGAGTCACCTCGGGCGTCCGGACGGCAAGCGCAGTGCGGAATTCAGCTTGCGCCCGGTGGCGGACGCGCTCGCCGCGCTGCTCGGTTCAGCGGTTGCGTTCGCGGATGATTGCGTTGGCGCGCCCGCCGAGCAAGCCGTCGCGGCGCTCAAGGGCGGGGACGTGCTCTTGCTCGAAAATCTGCGCTTTCACGCCGAAGAAGAGGCGAACGACGCGGGTTTCGCCAAGCAGCTCGCCGCGCTCGCGGACGTGTACGTGAACGACGCGTTCGGCTCCGCGCACCGCGCGCATGCTTCGACCGAGGGCATCACGAAATTCGTGCCGCAAGCAGCATCGGGTTACTTGATGAAAAAGGAGCTCGACTATTTGGGCGGCGCACTGACCGAGCCGAAGCGCCCGTTCGTGGCCATCATCGGCGGCTCGAAAGTGTCCGGCAAAATCGACGTGATCAAGCACCTCTTGCCGCAGGTCGACAAGCTCTTGATCGGTGGCGGCATGACGTACACGTTCTTGAAGGCGCAAGGCCTCGAAGTCGGCAAATCGATCGTCGAAAACGACAAGCTCGAGTTGGCCAAGAGTTTGCTCAAAGAAGCCGGCGACAAAATCGTGCTCGGCAGCGACGTCGTCGTGACGGATAAGCTGGATTTCAAGGGCCGCACGCTCGGTGAAACCAAAATCGTGTCGACCAAGGCAATCCCGAGCGCTTGGGAAGGCGTCGACGCGGGACCCGAGACCGTGGCCGCGTTTCGCAAGATCTTGCTCGGCGCCAAAACCATCATCTGGAACGGTCCAGTCGGCGTGTTCGAGATCGACGGCTCCGCCAAAGGTACGATCGCCATTGCCGAAGCACTCGCCGAAGCGACCGCGGCCGGCGCGACCACGATCATCGGCGGTGGTGATTCGGCGTCCGCCGTGAAGAAAGCCGGCGTCGCCTCCAAGGTGTCGCACGTGTCGACGGGTGGCGGCGCATCTCTCGAATATCTCGAGGGCAAAGTACTGCCGGGCGTCGCCGCGCTGACGAATAAGTAAAGCGCGCTTACCTCGGCGCCAAGCGCACACATTGCCACGCGTGATATTTATTGCGCGTGGCAATGAGCAGAATGGCTGTGGGCTTGCTGAGCGGTGCATTGCTGCGCGACTAACGGTGGCGCGAGCGGTAGCGCGGGCTCCGCTGTTGCGGGCTCGGGCGGCAGCGCGGGTTCGGGCATGGGCGCCGCGGCTTGTCCGGGTGCGAGCGCAACCGAATTCGATTTGGTTTCCGGTTGGCTCGAGAACACCGAGGCCAAAGGCGCGTTGCCTCAATACGCCTATGACAGCATCAAGAAGACGTTTCCGGCCGGCAGCGCATTCGACCAACTCGCCTGCTCGATTGCGATGAGCTGCGTCGAATTCGCACCGATGGAGTCGAATTGGCTGCGCAAGTGCGAAGCCGTGCTCACTTCCGCGATCGTCGCCGAGAGCTCGTACAATCCGAAAGAAGTCGTAGTCGACGGCTACGCGACGCGCACCGTCGACAATGTGACCGCGAACGATCCGACGATCGGACTCTTGCAAATTCGCTTCAGCTCGACCGTTCACGACTACAACTATTTCGCGCCACTCTCGAAAATCGAGGCTGTCGGCTGCGCTTGGCCCGCCGAGCTCTCGTCCGAACCCGACACGAATGCGTGGTGGGCGACGAACGGCGGCATGTCGTACGTCCCGTTCATGCAGCAAGTGCCGTGCAACATCGGGCTCGCGGCTTGGTACTACTTCTACAATGCGACCGGCAACGGCGGGCCGAACGCGCTCTACATTTCCGACTACTGTTCGGGTCACGGCATCGCGGGCACGATGGTCGACGGGCTCCTGTCGCACTTGATGGGGGGCTCCTATCCGCGCCCGGCGGATGCGAACAACGTTTATCCGTGGGGGATCGAATGCTGCGCCGGCGGCAGCCCGAGCGATGCGATGTGCACCGGTTGCACGGGTCGCTTCGCGGCGTTCATGGGCATCGGCACGAGTAGCGCGCGACCCAATCCAGATCCGTTTCAAGAGCAGCTCGTGCCTGAAGTCGGCAAATACTGTCGGTAACACTCGTGATAAGCTGCAAGTCGTGCGCATTTTCCGGGTGTGTTCGGCGGTTGGGTTGGGGCTCGTGTTCGCGATCGCTTGCGGCGGTTCGGCCAAGATTTCGAACGACGGCGCCGCGCCGAACTCGACCGATGCGACTTGTGCCAGCGCGTTGATGAAGGCGGGACTGGCTTGTGACACGCAAGGCCTGGCTTGTCCGTTCCAAGATGAGAGCGGCTGCGAGAGCTTCGCGGTCTGCGACGGTCAGCACTGGGTCTTCGCGAGATCCACGTCTTGCGCCGTGACGTCAGTTGGGCCCGATCCCCCTCCAACGCACACAGCGGATGCGAGCATGAATTCGCCCGATTCGAGCAGCGAAGTTCCCGACGCCCCGCCGCAGTCCGACGCAAGCGGCGATGCCGCTCCGGACTCCGCCGCTCCTGACTCCGGCATCGTCACGGAAGCCGGTTCATCGTTCGACGCCTCGCCGTCGAGTGACGCCGACACGGACGCGGCCTCGGTTTGCGATTTGGCGCAAGAAGGCTGGCAATATT
>DASYCL010000235.1:0-6440 GCA_036500245.1 Polyangiaceae bacterium
CGCTCGAACACGCACGCGAGCTTGGCCAAATCCTCCGCGGCATCCCGAGCAAGATCAACTTGATCCCGATGAATTCGATCACTGCCTCCGAGCTTCGCGCACCCGAAGCCGAACGCGTGCGTAAATTCCAAGAAGCGCTCGCCGACGCCGGCTACAGCTGCTTCGTGCGCACGCGCCGCGGTGATGAAGTCGCGGCTGCGTGCGGACAGCTCGCGATGACCGAAGATCTCGTGCGCAAGAAGCGCGAACGCGACGAACTGCGCGCTACGAAGAACTCGTGATGTTCAAGAAGGTCTTGGTCGCCAACCGCGGTGAGATTGCATGCCGCATTTTTCGGACCTGCGAACGCTTGGGCATTGCCACGGTCGCCGTGTTTTCGGATGCGGACGTGCTTTCGCCGCACGTTGCGCAAGCCGATGAAGCAATTCGCATCGGGCCGGCCAAGGTCAGCGAGAGCTATCTGAATATCCCCGCGATTTTGGCCGCTATTGCAGATGTGGGCGCGGACGCGGTTCATCCCGGCTACGGCTTACTCAGCGAGCGCCGTGCCTTCGCGGATGCTGTGACCACCGCGGGCGTGACCTTCATCGGCCCTCCGAGCGCGGCGCTGGAGGCTTTCGGCGACAAGATCCGCGCGCGTCAAATCGCGCGCGGTGCCGGCGTGTTGCCGCCACCCGGGAGCGACGAACCCGTCGATCCGAAAGACGCAACGCGACTTCGAGCTGAAGCAGCGCGCATCGGCTTTCCGATTTTGATCAAGGCCGCGGCCGGCGGCGGCGGCATCGGCATGCAGATCGTACGCGAAGACGGCGAGCTCGAACGCGCAGCGCAGACGTGCTCCGATCGCGGCGCGCAAGCCTTCGGTGACGGACGAATTTATCTCGAACGTTACCTGGAGCAGCCGCGGCACATCGAAGTTCAGGTCTTTTGCGACGCGCACGGCAATACCGTCGCGTTCGGCGAACGCGAGTGCAGCGTGCAGCGCAGGCACCAAAAAATCGTCGAGGAATCGCCGTCTCCGGCCGGTTTCTTCGCGGGTTCAGCGGGCGAACTGCGCCGCCGTGCGCTGTGGGCCTCGGCGCTCGCGGTGGTGCGGGCGGCCGACTATCGCGGCGCCGGTACCGTCGAGTTCGTCGCTGATGCGCGAGGCGAGCTCTTCTTCCTCGAGGTCAACGCGCGTCTGCAAGTCGAGCATCCGGTGACCGAGCTCGTCACCGGACTCGATCTGGTAGAACTTCAGCTTGCCGTTGCCGCGGGTCAGGCGCTGCCTCGAGCTGCGCTCGAGCCCAAGTTCTCGGGACACGCGATCGAAGTGCGACTCTACGCCGAAGACCCGGACAAGGGCTTCATGCCACAACCGGGGCGACTCGACCAAGTCGAGTTTCCGAGCAGCCTCCCTGGCGTGCGCATCGATTCTGGCGTTGTCAGCGGGCAAGAGGTGACGCCGTACTACGACCCGATGCTGGCCAAGATCGCCGCGCACGGGGGCACCCGCGAAGAGGCGCGCGAACGACTGCTCGCCGCGCTTTCCGCCTGCAAAGTGACGCTCAACGGCCCGAAGGGTCCGCGCGCGACGAACCTCGGGTTCCTGCAAGAAGTCCTGAAATCGAGCCAATTTCGCGCCGGGAATTACGATACGAGCTTGGCCGAGTCGCTCAAGCGCCGCTAATTCTCCGATGTCCGATCCAACCGAATCCGAAACGCGGACCGACTCCGCTTTGCTCGATCGCGCACGTTCATGGCTCGCGGGCGATCCCGATCCGAACACGCGCGCCGAACTTCGCGCACTGATCGACTCGAACGATCTCGCGGAGCTCGGCGAACGCTTCGCAGGAGAGCTCGAGTTTGGCACCGCGGGTTTGCGCGGGATCGTCGGTGCGGGCAGCGCGCGCATGAACCTCGCGGTCGTGACGCGTGTCACGCGCGCGGTCGCCGAGCAGCTGCTTTCACGTGTGCCGGATGCGCGCGCGCGGCCCGTGATCGTCGGCTGCGATGCGCGGCTCGACAGCGTGCGCTTCGCGGACGCAGCGGTGCGCGTGCTCCGCGGCGCGGGCATCCCGGTGAAGCGATTCGTCGAACCCGTGCCGACGCCGCTCGTCGCGTTTGCCGTCCGCGCCTTTGCGGCCACGGCCGGCATCGTGATCACCGCCAGCCACAATCCACCGGAATACAACGGCTATAAGCTCTACTGGGAAGACGGCGTCCAAGTCGTTCCGCCGACCGATCACGAAATCGCCGCGCGAATCGCGGCGCTCGGCCCGGCCAGTGCGCTGCCGCTCGGGGAGCTCTCCGAGCAAGAGTCGATCGCCGAAGAGATCGTGGCTCGCTACTTTGCCGCCATACGTGCCGAGTTGCCGCGAGTGACGGCCGATCGCTCGCTGTGCATCGTTTACACGCCGCTCCACGGTGTCGGTGCGAAGTTCGTCGAGCGTTTGTTTGCCGAGGCAGGCTACGCCGATTTTCACAGCGTGCCGGCGCAGCGCGAGCCGGACGGCCATTTCCCGACGGTTTCGTTTCCGAATCCGGAGGAGCCCGGCGCGCTCGACCTCGCGCTTGCGCTTGCCGAAGAAAAAAAAGCAGATCTGCTGATCGCAAACGATCCCGATGTCGATCGTTTGGCGATCGCAGTGCCGACACCGAGCGGTCGTTGGCAAGCGTTGACCGGCAACCCAATTGGACTCTTGCTCGCAGAGTTTGCGCTCGCTCACGGCGTCGCGGGCGAGCGGCCGTTCGTCGTCTCGTCGTTGGTGTCATCCCCGATGTTGGAGAGCATCGCGGCAGCACACGGAGCGCGCGCCGAGCGCGTGCTCACGGGCTTCAAATGGATCTGCACCGCGGCGGTCGGGCTCGAGCAGCAGAATCTTCGCTATGCGTTCGGCTACGAAGAAGCACTCGGCTACGCTTTCGGTCGCGCGGTCCGCGACAAGGACGGCATCGGCGCCGCGCTCGCCTTTGCGGAGCTCGCGGCGGAAGCGCGCGCCGCTGGAAAAACCGTGCTCGAGTGTTTACACGGCTTGTACCGACATCACGGCTTGTGGGTCAGCGCGCAGCACAACGTCGTGCTCAAGGGCAGCGCCGGCGCGCGACGCATCCTCGACGCGATCGAACGAGTCGTCGCAGCTCCGCCGAGCACGCTCGCGGATCTCGCCGTGACTGCCGTGCAAGATTTCCGCAGGCCGGATCCCGGGGCGCCGAGTTGGCGCAGCTCCGCGCTCTTGGTCGAGCTTTCGCTCGGCGAGTATGGTCGTGTCTGCGTGCGCCCGAGTGGCACCGAGCCCAAGCTGAAATTGTACGTGGATTTGCGGGTCGAACTCGCGGCCGGCGCGGCGATCAGCGTGGCTGAAGAGGGCGGTCGCAAGGCCGCACTTGCCGTTGCCGTCGCGCTCGTCACCGCGCTTGGCCTCGACGGCGTTTGAAGTCGCGTACTACGCCCGAGACCACGCAGACGTGGCCGGAGAAATTTTTGGTCCCCAGCGTGAGGAGCAAAAATTTGTCGCGGGTATTTTTTTGTCGCAATCCACCCAAGCGAGCTTGGGTGTAGTCTCGGCGAGCCGCGCACGCGCGGCTTGGCAATGAGGAGATCCGGCGTGAAAGAGAAATTGATCGGTGTGGTAACGGTGACGGCAGCGTTTCTCTGGACGAGCGCCGCGTCAGCGCAAGTGTTCGGCAACCAGGGTGATGCCGCGTTCGGCGCGGAGCGCTTGATGGGCATCCACAGCGATCACGCCTTCCAAGATCCCGAAGTCAACGGTGGGCCCGGCCAAGATTACGACGTGACCACGCTCGGCTTCGGCTGGTTTGCGCACGGTATCGGTTCGCCTTTCGATATTCCGCGCCTCAGTTTCGACTACTTCATCGCTGAGCACTGGAGCTTGGGCGGTGCGCTCGGTTATCAGTCGACCAGCATCACTACGAATAACGGTCGCAACGCCGGAAGCACACCGCAGGGTTCCGACTTCATCTTTGCGCCGCGTGTCGGCTACGCGCACATGTTCGGGCGCGTCGTAGGGATCTGGCCGCGCGCAGGTTTGACCTATCACGACGAGAGCTTCGACGGAGCCGCCGATCGGGACGTCAACGGCTTCGCGCTGAGCGCCGAGTGTCAATTCGTGTTCGTGCCCACGATGCACTTCGCGTTCCTACTCGGGCCGTCACTGGATCTCGATTTCACCGGTCGCACCCGGCGAGACGATGGCGTCAATGTCGACCACGGCTATCGTTCGCTCGGACTCCAAGTCGGGTTGATGGGCTGGCTGTAAGGCGCAGCGCGTGCGTCAATCGACGCGGTCGAAGGGCACGACTTCGGTCGAAGCGAGCTCGTCGATCGCAGCGCGCACCGCGTCGCCGATCAGACTCTCGGTGCCGACCACGGCTACCAACAAATCTCGATCGGAGAGCCGTTTTTGCACCGAAAGATTGGCTTCTTCGAGGGTTACGGCTTGCACGCGCTCGAGGTAGCGCAAGTAGTAATCGCTCGGCAAATCGTAGAGTGCTTGGTCAAGCTCGAGCCCGACTCGTTTCGCCGCGGTGTCGATGGCGAACGCATGCGAGCGCACGAGGTAGCGCTTGGCCCACGACAGCTCGTGCTTGGTCACGCCTTGTTCGCGAAATTCGCGCAGCATGTCGAGCTCGAGCCGCAGGCACGGACCGGCGTCGTCTGCTTTCGGAAAGGTCCACATGGTGAACGCTTGGCGCCGCCGATCGAACGGCACATTCGAGTATGCACCGTAGGACCAACCGCGTTTCGAGCGCACTTCTTGCGTCATGCGCGCGGTGAAGGTGCCTCCGAAGATCGTGTTGGCGACCAATAGCGCGACGTGATCCTCGTCCCGCGTGTGCGAGCCCATGCAGCCGATGAGAATTTGAGTTTGGGTGCGCTCGGGTTTGTCCACGATCACGAGTCGCCGGCCGGGGACCGCGACGGGTTCGGGAGTCGGGTCGCTGAGCGCGGCGCCCGCCGCCAGCGCTTCGGAAATGCGGCGCGCGATCCGGCTCGCGCCCGCGCCGTCGATATCTCCCGAGAAGGCGAACACCAGATTGCCGCGCACGAAATTTTTCTTGAATAAGCCCTCGACGTCGCTTTGCGTGATGGTCGGCACGCTCTTCGACGTGCCCGAGACCGAGCGACCATAGGGATGATCGCCGAAAAAACGCCGGCGAAAGAAGCGACGCGCGAGTCCGCGATCGTCGTCGAGCGAGTCGGTGAGCTCGGCCAGAGTTTCGCGCTGCAGCCGCTCGAGCTCGGCGGTAGCGAGGCCGGGTCGCGCGAGCACGTCCACGAGCAGGTCGACCAAGGCGTCGAGCGAACGCGAGATCACGGTTGCTTGAAAGACCATCGTACTCTGCGCGACGTCAGCACCGAGCGAGGCACCGAGCGAGTCGATCCGCGTGTCGATGACTTGCGCTTCGAGGCCGCCGCCGGTTCGGCGCATCAAACGCGAGAGCATGCGCGTCGCGCCTTCTTTGCCTTCGGGATCGAAGATCGCTCCAGTTTTGAGCCCGACGCTGATCGACACCAAGGGCAGCGCGCTAGACGTCTCGAGCAGCACGGTCGCGCCGTTCTCATCGGCGAGCCGTTCGACTTTGGCTGCGTGACTCATTGCGCGGCCTCGGCATCACTCGCGGAGAGATCCGGGCGCACGACAATCACGCTGCGGTTACTGTTCAGCAAATAGCGGCGCGCGACGCGCACCAAGTCGCTCGCGGTCACGCGGCGCGTGGCTTCGAGTCGTTCGAACGCGGCGCCCGGTCGTCCGAGCACCGTCTCGTAAAAACCGAGGGTCGAAGCTTTGCCGTCCACGGTTTCGAGGCCGGCGAGCATCGACAGCTCGAGCCGCGCCGACGCGCGCGCGATTTCTTCGGCCGCGATCGGTTCCCTTTGAATCTTCTCGAATTCAGCGTCGAGCACGGCCAAAAGCGTTTCTGCGTTCTGACCTTCGCGCGCCGAGACGAACACTTCGAACAGCCCCGGATCGCGAAACGGGCCCACGAATGCGCGCAGGTCCGTCGCGATTTCGAGCTCGCGTACGAGTTTTTGATGCAAGCGACTGGCGCGACCTCCGAAGAGCACTTCGGACAATAGTGACAGGGCAGGGTGATCGAAATCACCCATCGCTGGGCTGTGATAGCCCACGACGAGTTTTTCGGTCGTGGTCGGTTTGGTGACTTCGACGCGCCGCTCCGCGTTTTGCGGCGGTTCGGGCCGCACGTCCTCAATCGGCAGCACGCTCGGCGATAGTTCGCCGTACGCGGCCGAGAGTCGCTTCAGGAGCGCAGCTTCCGCCACATCCCCGACCACGACCAGCACGGCATTGTTCGGCGCATAATAGGTTTTGTAGAACGCGAGGCAATCTTCGGTGGTGAAGCCCTCGATGTCTTTCATCCAGCCGATGGTTGGCCAGCGATACGCGTGATTGTCGAATGCGGTGGCCCACAGAAGT
>DASYCL010000236.1:0-8550 GCA_036500245.1 Polyangiaceae bacterium
CGGGCGGCCACGTTAGAACTGACCGAACAGGCGCCCGTCGCCTCTCCAGTCACGTGAGCGGCCAAGCGCTGTTGCTGCGCGCAGGGCCAAAAAATCCCCAAGATGCAGTGACCTGGTCAGACCAAAACAACCCCAGCTAACGCGCATACACCTCGAGCCGCGGCGCAGCCCCGCCGTCCATGCCCGTCGCGAACGTCACCCCCGCGCCCGCTCCGCCGCTCGCAATCAGCGCGACGCCGTGATCGAGCTCGGGGTTTTTGGCGGCGAAGCGCAATAGTTCGGTGACGTCGATGCGCAACTGCTTCGGCGGCGAGCTCGACGCGACGCTGCGAGCGTACGGTGGCGCGAGCTCGGGTTTGTCGGACCAAGTGTGCAGCGCGCTGGCGCGCCACGGCGCGCGCACGCGCCAAGCTTCGACGCGCACGGATTCCGCGTCGTTCGCTGCGTCTTCACGCGGTTCGAGCGCCAGAAATGCGGCGAGCGGTGCGCCGCGCTGCCGCCATTCGTTCGGGAATTGCAGGTAGAGGGCGCTCCGCCCGCTCGCTCCTCCGAAGGTGAGCGCGCCGGGTACGCCGTCCAGCTCGCCAGATTGTGAGAGCACTGCGAGGCTCGTCGGCGTCGCGACCCAACGTTCGCTCGCCGCGGGGATCGGCGCGAGCGTTCGCGGCGCGCAGCCAACGAGTGTGAACGCGCCGCTCAGGGCAACCAACCCAAAAATCAAAACGCGAGCCATCACTGCTTTCTGCCACGACGGCGCGCGAGCAGCACTTCGGCCGCAGTCGGCTTGCGCGGCGCCGGCCGATTCGAGGCACTTGCTCCACCGCTTGGCGGCGGCTGCGAGAAACGCGGCGGCACGGACGGTGGCGCGGTTTGCTCCGATTCTTGCGCGGGCGCTTTGCGTTGCGCGAGCGGCGTGTGCACGGGTGGCACGAGAGTCGAGGTTTCACCGCTGGCGATCGGAAGTGCCGCATCAGCGCGCGTCTTTGCGTCGCGTAGTGATTGCAGAGTTTCTTGTTGGGCGCGTGTGCGACGCGCTGGTTTCCGCTTGCGTTTCGTCGCATTCGAAATCCAAGTGCCCACGGCCGAGCTCGCTTGCACGACGAAATCCGGCATCGCCAAACGCCGCGCCGCGACGCCCAGCAGCAGAAATGCCGCCGCGAGCAGCACCAAGAGCTGATTCAAATTCTGGTACGCGAAGCGGAGCGCGTCGCGATCGGAAAAAACTCCGGCGAGCGTGTCGCGCATTTTGCCGCCGGTGATTTGCGTGATGCGGCGAAGCAAGCCGCGATCGGTGCCCGTCGGGCGCAGCTCTTCGCCGGCGGAAAGCGCTGCTGCTGTCGTGCCGAGGGCTTCGTTCGATTGCTCGTCGACGGCTGTCGCCACGTAAGCGCCCGGTCGCGCGAGCGGCAAATTGCCGGCGTAGGAGCCGGCTCCCGCGGCTTCGAGCGGCACGGTCGCGGAGAAGCCATCGGGACCCGCGACGCGAACCTCCAAACGACGGAAATTTTCGGCGTGTCCGTGCTCATCGACGACGCTCGCGCGCACGCGTAATTCGCCGCCGAGCGTGTCGGCTTCGACGCGCACGCGCGGGTTGTCGGCGCGCCGTGAAATGTCGCGGCCGAGCTGGCCGAACATGCGCTGGGCGCCGTCCCAGCTCGTCCAGGCTAACCCCCAGCGATCTTTGTAGTCGCTGGTGAAGGTCGCCGCGCGGCCGATGCCGGCTGACCAAGTGGCGAGGATCGGATCGCCTTCGGGCCCGCTCAAGTGCACCTGCGCGCGGCCCTTGGGCAAGGTGACGACGTAGCCTTTGAGCGGCGGCGCGCTCGCGAAATCGATGCCGCGCGTGGCGGGGCCGGCGGTGGCAAGCTCGGGTTTGAACGCGAGCTCGTTGATCGAGCTGCGCGCCGCCAAGATCGTTTCTTGCGCGAACACCGCGGGCAAGCGGCTCGCGTCTTCGATCAAATAGAAGCGGCCGTCGCCGAGTTTGCTCATGTGCTCGAGCGCGGGCACGTCCGAGCCGGTGCCGAGCGCGACCACGCTGGTCGTGATGCCGCGCGCTTTGCCGGAAGTGACGAGCGCGAAGGCATTGCTGCGCTCTTCGGCGTCATTGCCGTCCGAGAAGAGTAGCAAGTGCTTCAGTTGCACGTGCTCGCGAGCCAGCGCCTTGTAGCCATTTTCCAGGGTCAAATCGATGTAGATGCCGCCGCCGCCGGGGCCGACGGCGCGGATGTCTTTGGCGATCTGCGCTTTGTCGAGCACCGGGCCGAGCGGCACGGTCCAGCGCACCGCGGTGTCGACGTGCATCACGCCCAAGCGATCGCCCGCGCCGAGCAGCTCCGCGCTGCGCACCGCGGCTTCGTTCGCGAGCTCGAGCTTGGTGTTGGAGCCGGCGCTCATCGCCATCGAACCCGAGTAGTCGACCGCGATCACTTCGGCGAGGCTCGCGCGCCTTCGCTCTTGCTTCAGATCGAAGGAGACTGGGCTCACTTCTTCGATGGGGGTTTTGCCGAAGCCTCCTGGGCCGAGCGAATGATCGCCGCCCATCAGCAAGAGCCCGCCGCCCAGATCGCGCACGTAGGAAGCGAGCGCGTCGATTTGCGACGTGGCGAGCTCGCTCGCCGCGATGTCGCTGAGCACGATCAGGTCATAGGCGGCGAACGCGCCGAGATCTTGCGGCACACCTGTCGCGCCCGCGACTTGGACTTTGAAGGCCGCGCCTTCGAGCGCTTTTCGTAGCGCGCCAGCGAGCGGTGGATCGCGCTCCAAGATCAACGCGACGGCTTCGCCGCGCACGCGCACGAAGGCCGAGCCGGCGTTGTCTTCATGCGCTTGATCGAGCTTGGGATCGAGCGCGCTGACTTCGACGTCGTAACGGTGAAAACCGGGCTCGCCGGCGACTTCGCGCAGGTGCAGCACATCTTCGCCGGCCGCGATTTTGGCGTTACCCTTGCGAATCAATTCGCCGTCGCGGAAAACGCGCACTTCGACTTCGGCCGCGGACGTCGATTCGGTGACGACGCGCAAATCGAGGGCTTCGCCTGCGTTCGCGCGCGGCACTGTGCGCACGGACGAGACGCGCACGTCCGGCACTTTGGCTTGATCGAGCGGGACGACATCGACCGGCACTCCGGCGGCGACCGCGGCGGCCGCGTCGCTCAGCGGATCGCCGCGGGTGCTCACGCCGTCGCTGAGGATCACGATGCGGGCGGCCGCGTCGGCCGGTACTTCGCCGAGCGCGCGGCGCAGCGCGGCGCCGATGTCGGTGCCGTCGCGGCCGATGTCGGCTTTTTGCGGCGCGGGCAAGATCGAGTGCTCGCGCAGCGGATCTTCGACCGCGGCGCTCGCGCCGAACGCGATCGTGCCGATGCGATCGTGCTCGCGCATGCCGAGCTCGGCGACACGCAGTTCGCTTTCGATGCGACTGTCCGCGCCGGGCACCAAATCGATGCTGCGGCTGCGATCGATCGCGACGAGCACGGCCAAGCGATCGAGCGGTCGTCCGAGCTCGATGCCGATCAGTGCATATGCACTGGTTAGCCCGGCGATGCCCAGCGTGAGCACTTGGAGTAAGCGCCGCGCGCGATGTTGCCGCGGGGACAAGCGCGCGAGCCTAGCTGCGACGAACCAAACGGCGAGCGCCGCCGGTAGGCTCAAGACAGGGCGCTCAAAGCGCACGTAGGGCAAATAAAACCAATAAAAGCGCCCGAGCGCGATCAAGAGCAACGGCAGAGCGGCGAGCGCGCGCAAGACGTGAAGCAGCGCTTTCACTCGGCGGCTCCGGGGTCTCGCTCGGGCCGAAGCGGCACGCCGAGTGCGCGCGTGCGCGGACGGCGCGTGACCCAGAAGACGTCGAACGCGATCAGCGCGAGCGCGAGCGCGGCGAGCAGCCAAGACCAATCGGTGACGGCGTCGGCGAGCTCGCGCGAAGTGCGCACCGGTACCGCCTTGCCTTGCACGAGCGGCAGAGCCTTAGGTCGCAGATCGCTCTCGCGCTCGCTCGTGAGGTTGGCGCTGAAGAGCGCGCTGCCTTTGGTTTTGGTGCCGTAGCTGGCGAAGTAGAAGCCGGCGTGCGTCAGGCTCGGCACGACGCACAAGCCGTCGCGCGCGGTGAGTTTTTGTTTTTCTCCACTCGGCGTTTCGAGCTCGACTTCGCTCACGTCGATCGGGACGCGCAGGCTGTAGGGTTCGCCAGTGCGCGCCGGAGCCTCGGCGCCACGCAAGCGGTGGCTGCGCGCGAGCTCGACCACGTTGCGCATGAAGAGCACGAACGAAGCCTTGAGCGGCCAATTGCTCTCGCCGACGTCGAAGCCGATCACCGTCGCGGTGCGCCCCGGCGTGGACGCATCGGCGATCAGGGTGCCTTCGCGGCTCTGCACCAGCGCGGCCTGCGGGCTGTCGGCTTCGAGTTGGTGAGCGCTTTTGAGCTCCACGCCGTCGAGCGACAGAAAGCGCAAGCGCGGATCGACCTCGGCCCACGAGGTGACGATCGGATTGTCGATGGCTGCGCCGACCAGCGCGGTGCCGCACTGGCCCGGCGGCGGATTGAGCAAGAGCAGATCCGCGCCGGGCAGGTTCGGCGGGCACGCGCCATCGACCACGACGAGCGCGTCCGGCGCGACGCCCGCGTTCGCCAAACTGGCGACCGAGCTCCCGAGCAGCTCCACATTCGGATCCGAACCGAGCGCGCGCGCGACCCAGGCGTTGCCCTTGGCCGGCGCCATCACCACTTGAAGCTTCGCGCCGCTCGGGACACGACCGAACGCGCGATCGTCGGTTGCAAAAGCGTCGTGGGGTGACAATTCGACGATCAGGCCCGCGCCCGCGTCGCCCGGCGCCGGCTCGAACGTGAGCACGACCGGCGCGCGCTCGCCGGGCCCGAGGTCGATTCGCCGCGATGCGAGCGGCTCGCTCACGTTGCGTTCGCTCAGCGTGACGTAAAGGCTCTTCGGCTTCAGCCCGAAGTTTTCGACCATCGCGAACGCTTCGACTTGGTCGCGATGGCTCGTGGGATCCTCGCTGCTCGCCAGATCGAGCCGGATGATGCCCGCGTTGTCTACCGGCTCTCCGATCTTGACCAGCTCGAGCGGCAGCGTGCTGGATGCAAAAGCGTCTCGCTCGGCGAGCGCGCCGTCGCTGACCACGACGAGCCGCGAAGCGTGCGCGAAAGGCCGCAGCTGGGTCGTCGCGGTCGCGATGGCTTGAGTCATGCGCCCTTCGGCGTCGGTGGGCTCGAGCTTGGCCAAGGACGCCTCGAGCCGCTTCGCGTCGCTGTCCATCGCCGAAACGACGCGCGCATCGCGGCCTGCGGCAACCACGACGGCCTCGGCGCCAGGAGCCAGGGCGCGCACGACCGAGGCCGCGGCGTCACGCGCGTGGGCGAGCCGCGTGCGGCCATCGGGTTCGAGCGCGGCCATTGAGGCGCTGGTGTCGACCACGATCGCGACGTGCTCGCCGGAGATGTGTCCGCCGCGGGTGGCTGGGCGCGCGAGCGACAAGGCGAGCAGGGCGAGGGCCAAGAGCTCGAGCGCGAGCGGAACCTGCGGAACCAGCCGTTTGAACGGATTCTTGGCCGCGATATCGCGTGCCGCCGCCGCCCACAACCAGGTCGAACCGACCTTCACGCGCTCTCGGCGCACCTTGAGCACGTACAAGAGCACCAGCGGCGCGAGCAGGCTAAGGAGCCACAGTCCGCTGGGGGCTTTGAGCTCGATGGGCACCGACCGAGAGCATAGGAGGAGTGCTCTCGCAGAGCCATACGGTCGATGGCGATGAAGGACTAACTACGGCTCGTCGTTTGGTTGGTTGCGTAGTCTTGCGTAGCTCTCGTCGCGGTCGCGGCGAATGTCGGAAAGTAACGTTTCGAGCCGTTCGACCCCGACTCGACGCGCCGTTTCGAGGTTCGCTTGGCCGATGCGCTGACGTAGGGAAACAGGCTCTTTTTGCGGGATCGGCAGCGCGGTCAGGGTCGCCAAATCGACGAAGGAGGTGCCCTCTTGGCTATTGCCCCGAACTCGATCGAGCGCGCTCTGGCGCACGACCTGGATGGTCGGATCGGGTGTCCGGCGTAGGAATGGAATCAAACGATCGGGGTCCGTGGCGTCGGGGCGGGCATCGGGGTGGAAGGTGGCCATCGCGAACGGGATCTCACCGACCTCGTAGCGGGCGGCGTCCCGTTCGCGGAGGGTGCGCACGAAGCTCTCGAAGCCGAGTCGAGCGAGCTCCAAGTCGGGATAGATGAAGAGCGCGATCTCGGTCTTCGGTTCGTCCACGAGCTCAGCCAGGAGCATGAGTGATTTTTCAGGATTGAGCTGATTTTCAGCCAAAATCACGGACTCGGTCACGCTGCCTTTGCGCCTTGCGGAGGCGGCCCAAGGACACAAATCGAAGCCCTCGACGACCTCGAGCGCGTAGCGCCTATAGACCCTGAGCGCCTCACGGCGGAGCGCATCGTCGTCGATCACGGTGGAGCGAGTGTAGCGAAGATCGACGTGCTTCGCTCGCTGCGCGGTTCGGCAACGCGTGTCTTTGCTGACACGTTTTTCGATTCGCGAGCGCACTCGGTGGAGCTGCCGATCGCGGTCACTGAGCATGCTCGACTGAACAAACGTTAAACACGTTCTTGACGTGGCATGCAGATGGATTGCAAAGTGTCATCTAGTTGCGCATGCGTTATGCGCGCAGCTTAGAAAAACAGAGGACGGATCAATGGCCGCGAAGAAGAAGAAGGGCGCAAAGAAAGCGCCTGCTGCAGCGAAGAAGAAAGCCAAGAAGAAGGGCAAGAAGAAGGCTGCCAAGGCGATGGCCCCTGAGGCGATGCCGATGGCCAAGCCCGCCAAGAAGGCGAAGAAGAAGAAGGCCAAGAAGAAGGGCTGATCTTCTCCGAGTGGGCACGAGCGCCACCGCGCTCGCCTTTGCGATGTCGGTGGCGCTCGTAGCTCACTCGTTTCGTTTTTTTATTTTTTGATTTTTGCTGACCGCGTTCACTCTGAATTCACGCGTGTGATGCTTCAGAGGTAAGTCGCTAAGTCAGCGTGATTTGCCGAAAATAACCGGCGAAACAAGAATCGTTCAGTCGACGGTTTTGGCGACGAAGCGGCGCACAGCGCCTTCGAGTGGCTCATCGTTCGTGATGCGCACGTAGCTGGCGCGATGTTTACGCGCCCACGCCCGCAGCTCTTCGATCAAGCCCGTGAGCCGAGCGATGTAGGCGTCGATCGCCGTCGCGTCCATGCTGAGCTCAACCGCGCTGTCCGTCTCGGAATCGACCAAGCTGAAGTCGCCGTCGAAACTCGGTTCGATTTCTTCGCGTGCGAGCACCTGCACCAGCGCGATTTGATGGCCCGCGGCGGCGGCTCGGCCGAGCGCGCGCGTCACGGGTCCCGGATCCAAAAAATCACTCAGCACGACCAAGAGCCCCGGTCGCGCCGCTTGCTTGAGGGTCGTGTCGAGCGCGCGCGCGAGGTCGGCGGAGCCGCTCGCGCTGGGCTCGGACAGCTCGCGCAGGAGCGCCGCCAATGAGTCCCGACCGCGCCGTGGTGACCCAACTCGTTCGAGCCCGCGGTTCGCTGTCCTACCTGGGGCTTCGCGCGCGACGAGCACCTGCGCGCGCTGCCCGCCGGCGAGCGCGAGGTAGCCGATCGCGGCGGCCACGCGGCGCGCGACCTCGAGCTTCTGAGGTTCGCCGAAAGCGAGCGACGCAGACGAGTCCAAAAGCAGCCGGAGCACGCTGTCCTCTTCGGCACGAAATAGCTTTAAAACGGGCTCTCCCGTGCGCGCGAACGCGGCCCAATCGACGCGCCGCAGGTCGTCACCGGGTGCGTACGGACGGTGATCTTGAAACTCCGCGGAGCCACCACGACGACGCGCGACGCGCTCGCCGCGGCCGCCGCTTTGGACCATGACCGCAAGTCGACGCCGGAGCGCTTCTAGCTCGCGCACGAAGGCTGGGTCGAGCAGGGCGCGTGGGTCGGCCATGGTTCAGCCGGTGCCGGCTTCGGTGGTGGCGCCGAGCGCCGCGTCCTCGTCGTCGAAGGCGCGTTGCATGGCCTCACGCGCTTCGCGTTCGGTTTGGAGTCGTTTGCGCACACGTAGGCCGGCCGAGGCGAAAAGCCCGGTGCCAATCAAGGCCCAGGCCGCCGCGCACGCGCTGCCCGTCATCGCGATCAGCCCACGGTCCGGCGCGCTGCTTGCGAGGGCCTCGGCCATCGTCATGGCAAAAGTCGGTGAGGGGCCCGCCATGAGCATCGCGCGATCGCGCTCGGAGGTGATGACGCCGGCAATGGCCATCGCGATCCAGGGGCCGACGAAGGCGAAGAACAGCGCGACCGTGAGCAAGAGGCGCGGCGTGCCGGCGCTGTGCGCGCGCGCGCGCGCCCACGCATTGAACCCGACCACGAACCCGAAGAAGCACACGGCGTAGCCATGAAAGGCGATCAGCGCGTCGCGATCGGCGGCTGTTTTCGCGTTGACTAACGCGATCGCGCCGTTGGCGGCGATGCCCGCGATCGTGAGCAGCGCGAGCAAGACCGAGGCGCGCAATACGCCGGGGCC
>DASYCL010000237.1:0-5976 GCA_036500245.1 Polyangiaceae bacterium
CGTGCAAACGTACGCCGCGATCATGGTGCTCGGGCTGGGCGGCGTGGGCTGGTTCTTCACGGCCCCGCGCGTGGACGCAAAATCGCACTCCGACAACGCGAGCGGTACCTACACCGTGAGCGCCGCGCCAGGCCTCGGTTACGGCTATCGCTGGGATCTGAACAACGACGGCAAGTGGGACAGCGACGACTACGGCACAAAAGCCGAAATCTCGCTCAACCTGGCCGTGAAAGAGAATCGAACCGTGAGGCTCGAAGTCAAAAATGCATTCGGCCGCACCGCGGTGAAGAGCTTTTCGTTCACGCGGCCACCACCGGATCTATCCGGAATCGCCGAGCGGGATACACCCGCGCGCGCCGTGCACAGCCCGACCGGTTTCATCGGTCATTCGCTGCTCGGAGGCGCGCGATGAATCCGCTCGCAGAGTTCCTGTTTCAGATCGCGCCGTATCTCTTGGCGTTCGCGGTCGGCACGCTGATCCCGCGACGGCAAGGCGCGCCCGAGCGCGTTGCGCTCGGCATCATCGCCGCGCTCACGGTGCTGCTCGTGAAGAGCCTCTGGCCCGGCGCTGCCGTGGATGAAAACGGCGGCGCGACCGAGTGGCCCTGGCTGCTCAGCTTGATCGTGTTCTTGCCCATCTTCGGCGCGGTGTTCGTGCTGTTCATGCCGCGGCAATCGCCCGTGATCCTGAAGCGGGTCACGTTCTTCATTTTGGGTTTGGATTTCCTAGCCTCGCTCTTCTTGCTCTCGGTGCCGATGAAAGAAGGCTGGCATTTTCAGCACATCGCGGCCTGGGTCCCGATGTTCGGCATCCGCTACCACGTCGCGGTGGACGGCGTGAGCATGTGGCTGATTCTCTTGTCCACGCTCACGACGCCGATCGCCGCCTACGTGGCTTTCGGCTCGCTGAAGACACGGATCAAGGATCTGTGCTTCGCATTCTTGCTCTTGCACGGCGCGATGATGGGCGCGTTCGTCTCGCTCGATATGTTCCTGTTCTTCGTGTTCTGGGAGCTGATGCTGGTGCCGATGATCGTCATGATCGGCGTCTGGGGCGGCGTGGAGAAGGTGAAGGCCTCCTACAAGTTCTTCATCTACACGATGACTGGCAGCATGCTGATGCTCGCGGCCATCCTGTACATGGTCTGGAACTTCACGAAGCTCTCGGGCTACCCGAGCTTCGACTACTTGGCGCTCGAGCACGTGAACCTGCCGCACACCGCCGCGTGGCTGTGTTTCATCGGCTTTTTCTTGGCCTTCGCCATCAAAGTGCCGATGTTCCCGTTCCACACCTGGTTGCCGGATGCGCACGTACAGGCGCCGACCGGCGGCTCGATCATCCTGGCCGCTGTGCTGCTCAAGCTCGGCGCGTACGGCTACATCCGCTTCTGCATGGGCCTCGTGGGAGGCGTCGCATGGGCGGCCGGAGCGACGCTCGCCGGCGTGGCCATCGGTGGCGGCATCGTCTACGGCGCGCTCGTGGCCTGGAAGCAAGACGACGTGAAGCGGCTGGTCGCATATTCGTCGGTCGCGCACATGGGCTTCGTCATGCTCGGGCTCTTCGCGGGCACGCAAGCCGGCATGGAAGGCGCGATTTTGCAGATGCTCAATCACGGCGTCTCCACCGGCGCGCTGTTCCTCTTGGTCGGCGTGATCTACGACCGCCGCCACACGCGCCTCGTGCGCGAATTCGGCGGCATCGCCAAAGTAATGCCGGTCTACGCGGCCCTATTCGTGATCGTGACGATGTCGAGCATCGGCGTGCCGGGAACCAACGGCTTCGTCGGCGAATTCATGATCATCATGGGCACGTTCGTGTCGCAGACGCTCGGCATCCAATCGCGGCTCCAAGCCGGGCTCGCTTCGGCGGGCGTGATTTTGGCTGCCGTGTACATGCTCTCGGTCGTCCAGCGCGTGTTCTTCGGTCCACTCACGAACCCCAAGAACATGCACCTCAAAGACATCAACGTGCGCGAGACGATCGCGGTCGCACCGCTGATCGCCTTCATCTTCGTGATCGGCCTGTTTCCGAATCTGTTTTTGAACCGCGTCTCGGACAGCGTGAGCTCGGTGCTCACGCGTTACGAAGATTCGCGCAAGGCCTACATGGACATCGGCGACGGCGAATTCGCCACGCTCTTGCCGCGTCAGGGCGGCCCGCTCGAACACGGCTACCCCGAGGCTCCAGGTAAGGCCGACGCCGCCCAAGCTCAAGCGCTCAATGGAGGCGCGCCATGAATTTCAACGTGCTCTTTGCCGTCTCCCCGATCCTCGCGGTCGCGTTCGGCGGCTTACTTTTGATGCTCGCCGAAGCATTCGGCAAACCTGCAACCGTCGCGCTTCCGGCCGGCGTGGTCTCGACCGATGCCGGCGCGGGCCGCTCGGACGAACTCGCGCTCGGTAGCTCGGTGGTGCTCTTCGCCGGCGCGTTGATCAGCATCGCGCTGTGGAAAGTGGGGCCCGAGAAACTCGATGGCGTCGCGGCGCTCGCGCCGTACCTGATCATCGATCGCTTCACCTTGTTCTTCTGCTTCACGCTCTGCCTCGGCGGTGGGCTCGCGGCCCTGCTCGCGGGCGGCTACTTGCCCGAGCACAACCTCGACCGCGGCGAATTTTTCCCGCTGCTCGTGTTCTCGACCGTGGGCGCGATGGCGCTCGCGGCCGCGGGAGATTTTTTGAGCTTCTTCGTCGCGCTCGAGACGATGTCGCTCGGCGTGTACTGCATGATCGGCCTGCGTCGCGGCAACGTGCGCGCGAGCGAGGCTTCGCTCAAGTACTTCTTGCTCGGTAGCTTCGCCGCCGCCCTCACGCTGTTCGGCGGCGCGTTGCTTTACGGCGCGACCGGTCACACGGATTTCCAAGGCATCGGCGAAGCCATTGCCACGATCGGCAAGGCGGGCAGTGTCGTGAGTGCGCCGCTCGTGCTGATCGCGCTCGGTTTGGTCGTCGCTGGGCTCGCGTTCAAGATCAGCGCGGTGCCGTTCCACATGTGGACGCCGGACGCGTACGAAGGCGCGCCGACCCCGACCACGACGTTCATGGCCGTGGCCGTGAAGAGCGCTGCTTTCGCGATTTTGCTGCGCATCCTGCTGGTCGGCTTTGGTGACTCGCGGCTCATGAGCTGGGGCGGCACCGGTTGGCCGCCGGTTTTGGCCTGCCTCGCGGTGCTCAGCATGGTCGTCGCGAACGTGATTGCCGGTCGCCAAGAGTCGGTGAAGCGCATGCTCGCGTATTCGTCGATCGCACATGCCGGCTACGCTTTGATCGGCGTGGTCGCGGCGATGAAATCGACGCAGGGCGCCTCGAGCGTGCTCTTTTACATGCTCACGTACACGGTCTCGACCGCCGGCGCCTTCGGCGCGTTGATCCTGTGCGGTCATCGCGGCGCGGAAGCCGTGAGCTACGAGGACTTGGCCGGGCTCGGCAAACGCCACCCGCCGGCCGCGCTCGCGTTTTCGTTCTTCTTGCTCTCGCTCGCCGGCGTGCCGCCGACGGCGGGGTTCTTCGGCAAGCTCTACGTGTTCAGCGCCGCGGTCGACTCGGGGCTCAATGTGCTCGCCGTGATCGGCCTGCTCAACAGTGTGATCGGCGCGTATTACTACCTGCGAGTCATGGTCTATATGTACTTCCGTGAACCCGAGCCGGGCGCGCCCATCGCGACGCCGATGCGCTCTGGGTTCGTGGTCGCTGCGCTCGTGCTGGCAGCGGTGCTCGTGCTCGTGTTCGGTATCTTGCCGAGCTCTTCGCTCGATGTCGCGGCCGCCGCAGGGCTCAGCCACGGCTGATGGCCCGAGTGACACGCGCGATTCGAAATCTGACGCTCGCGTGCACGGGCATTTTCGGTCTGTGCATGCTCGCTGCGTGCAGGGGCAAGTCGAAGCCGACACCCGTGGTCGTGGGCAGCACCACGCTGCCGGCGCCGGTTGCTTCGTCGTTGCCGATCGATCCGCGGGTCGTGAGCCAAGCCGTCAACCCGAAGGGTGAAGCGCCGTATAACGGGCCGACGGGCACGATTCGCGGCACGGTCGTGACCAGTGGAGACGAAGCTCCGACGCAGCCGCAGATTGTCGCGAAAATCCCGGCGGACTGCGCGTCCGCGCGCGACTTCTACGGCAAGCTGTTTCGCGAAGGCCCGGGCCGGGCGCTGGCGGACGCCATCGTCGGAGTCACCGGCTATTCAGGTTACGTGCCCGAAGACGTGCCGAGTCAACTCGCCGATGCGACGGGCTGCGCTTGGAGCGCGCGCACCTACGTGCTCACGTTCGGCCAAAGTTTGGATGTGCGCAGCCGCGACTCACGTGCCTACGTCCCTGATCTGATCGGCGCGACGCTCAAGGCGCAGCTCGTGGCCGTGCCACGCGGGGATGCGATTCACCTGTATCCGGAGCACACGGGTCGCTTCGAGCTGATCGACAGCATGCGGCTGTTCATGGCGGCCGACGTCGTAGTCGTCAGTTATCCGACGCACGCGGTGACGGGCATCGACGGCTCATTCGTGATCCCGCACATTCCGGTGGGCAAGGTGACCGTGTCCACGGTGTTGCCGGCCACCGCCGTGCAAATCTCGAAGCAAGTTGAACTACACGCCGGCGAGAGCGTCGAAGTGAAGCTCGAGTTGCCGTTCGATCTGAAGCGATGGGAAGCGATGCGCAGCGGCGCGGGTGTGCCCGCGCCGAGCGTTTCCGCGCGCTGATAGCGTGTTCCGACCGTTCATCATCGGGATGTTTTTTGCCCTGAGCTTGCAATGCGCTTGGCGACTCGCGCATCGAGCGACGCGACGGGCGCCTGTTCAGCCCTTCGGGTGTCACGAAGCGCGGCGGTCAGTTCCAAGTGGCCGCCCCTCGTTCAAAAAAAAACGCGTTCGAAAACCGCGATCAGCCGCAGAGCCCAAAACACCAAAAACTCAGCAAAAATCAGGCTCTACCTGACTGCGCTCGGCGCGGCGCCGACGGTCGAAAATCCTGCACCCGTTCGACGCGTGAGTAGCTCGCTCAAATACGCGAGCGCGGTCTGACTGGGCGGGAGGCTCGGTGTGCGTAGCGCGCCGAGCAGCGAATCGAAGCAGACTTCGTCGCGCAAGGCGTCGCAGGCGACCAAGGCCGCCACCCAGGCGTCCGCGTTCGTGGGATCGGCACCAAGATCGGTTTGGGCGCGGGTGCGCGCGGCCTCGAATTTTCCAGCGCGGAGATCGGCGAATGCTTGTGTACGCGCGGAGGAGTGCGCTAGGGCGCTCGTTTCCGGCGCACTCGGTGTGACGTTCGCGGGTTGACGCGCGGCTTCGAGCGCGCGGTTCATCGCGGGCGACGTTGCGCGGAAGCCGTGAAATGCCTCGAGCCAAGCGCGGGCATCCACGCTTCGTCCTTCGGCTTGGAGTAAGCGCGAGACGAGGAGATTCGCGGGTTCGTCACTGGGCCGGCGCGCGACGGCGGCCGTCGCGTCGTCGAGGGCGTGGTCGAATTCGTGCGCGCGCTCTTCGCAGCGCGCGCGTTCGAAGTAATTGCCGTAGTAGCTGTCAGCGAGCTGGATGCCGTTCGAGAATGCCTTCGCCGCGACACGCGGTCCGCGCTCCGCGCTAGTGGCGAAACATTCCGCGGCGCCGATACGTGCCCAAATTTCCGGGCTTTCGGGGTCTTCCGTGCGCGCGGCCGTGTACCAGACTACGGCTTTTTCGTATTCGCCGCGTGTCTCGTGCATCACGCCGACGGCGTAGGCCGCGTACGCTTCGGGATCGATGAAGCGACCTTCGTAGCGCACTCCGTTCGCCATGCGCGTGACGCCATTCGACCCTTCCGCGCAGGCCGTGCAGCACAGGAGCACCCCCCAAAAATAAACAGGCACGAGGCCGTGGCGTGGCGCTGAGACCGAAGGGCGACGGTTCACAAGAGCTCGCGCAAACAACCGAGGAAGCGATCGTTTTCTGAGGCGCTGCCGATGGTGACGCGCAGCTGCTGCGCGAGTCTTCCGCCGCGCTGATGA
>DASYCL010000238.1:0-6942 GCA_036500245.1 Polyangiaceae bacterium
CCGGCGCTTCCACTCGTCCCGCCGCTGCCACCCGCGCCCGCGCTTCCGCTAGCGCCAGCGCCGGTCGAGCCGCTTTGAGTCACTGAAACGAGTTGCGCTTCGTTCGCCGCACCGCCCGGCGCCGCACCGAAGCCGAAGCTCACTGATTGTCCCGGCGCGATCGCCGCGTTCCACGACAGCGGAGTGAACGTCACCGTCGAGCCGCTGGTCGCCGCAGTTGCATTCCATGTCTGCGAGATGGCCGAGCCGTGCGTGTTCACCACAACTGACCACGTCGTCGTCGCGGTCTTGCCGTTGTTGGTCACGGTGACGTTGCCGTTATAGCCGGCACCCCAATCGTCGTAGCTGATGCTGGCCGTAACCGAGCCGTCTGCGGAGACGAGCGCTGCGTCGACCGACTTGGCGCCGTCTTCCGGCGAGCTCGAGCACGCGCCTGCGAACAAACCAACCAACACGACCGCGACCATGGAATGCCGAACTCGAAACTTCATCAGCGCTCTCCTTGTAGAAGCGGCAGTGCTGCGACGATGAGCCGCAGCAGCGTCGACTACTTGGTAGCACCGTAAATAGATTTCATTCGTTGTGACCAGTGTGCGAAACACTCACGTGGTCGTTTGCGAATAGATGCAACAATTCTGCGCAGAACCGCGAATCGCCGCGCAATACCGCGAGAAGTTTCCGCGCTAAACGCAGCGCGCCGAGGTTAGGCACCAGCCCTTACGAACCATCATGAGACGCGAAGCCATCACTCTCGAGAGTGAAGAGCCTGCACATGGCTCGCGCGACGCCAATATCGGGTCACTCAATCAATCACCCTTTAGTGTTATTAGTGTGACTCGAGCACGGTCGGCGCCGAACGCGCTCTACTCGCCACGGGGTGCGCGCGAACCGCGTCGCGACTCCGAGCCCGCGGGCCGAACTCCAGATCGACGGCGCGACGAGTGCGAGTTCGTGCGGCGAACCGGCGGCAAATAGCCCCGCGCGCGGCACGAACACAAAGTCATACAATCGAGAAACACCGAGCTCAAACTGCTGCGCTACGCTTTGCACAATGATCCATTCGAAGCTGTGTCTCGCGCCGGTCGCGTTGTTTTCGCTGTTCGCGCTGTCCATTGGCGCCTGCAAATCGGACAAGACCGACGACGCGGCCACGGCGAGCTCGGGCGAACCGCTTGGCTCGGGCGAACATCATCATCGCGAGCTGCCGCCCGCAGCGTTCGACGCCTGCCAAGGCAAGGGCGTCGGGGACGCCTGCACCGTGAAATTCGGCGACAAGCAATTCGACGCGAAGTGCGCGGCTGCACCGGATGGGCGACTCGCCTGCCGGCCCGAGCACGGCGGACACAAGAAGCCCGAGTGAGCTTCTGACGAAGTTTGACTGATTTTTCGTGTTTGGGCGCGCGCGAGCGGCGTTCACTTCGTTAAGCGAGTGAGCCCGGCGGCGCGCGCGATTGCCAGCGTTCGGAGCTCGGGTTACTAAATCTGCGCCCTTGGCCCGCTCGAAATCCACTCACGAATCGCAATCGTGCACGATGAACGCCGCAACTAGCGCACGTTTTTCTCGCGCGCTCGTCGGATTTTTGCTGGTTTTTTTGCAGCTCGCGAGTGCGCTGCACTTCACGCTCGTGCGCCACACGTTTTCCGCCGCGCTCGGCGGCGTGGTGCACGTGCACGGCGAAACACGCCGCGAGCCGGCTCAGCGCGTGTCGATTCAGCGCTCGCACGCGCGAGAGCTGACGAACGCTTCGGCCTCCTGCTTGATCGATATTTGTCCGTATGCGGACGCCGCGCACGGCTCACTGCCCGAGACCGCGAGCCGGCTTTCCGGTGTCGCGCATTTCGGTGAGCCGCGCTTGCTCGGCGCGGCCGAGGCCGAGTCGCCGCGCTCGCGGCGCATGCTACAAAGCGCCCCGAAGACGTCACCGCCGGTCTGAGCAACTCGAGAGCTCAATCGGTCGATCAGCGCTCGCGTGCTGCGACGCCATGCGCCGTTTTTCTCGGCGAGGCGTCGCGAGTGAGCCTGAGTCTCCTTCGTCTGCCGCGTCGCGGCGTTTCAACCCATTTCCGAGTTTTCATGGGATATCGTCAATCCTTCGTTCAGCGCGCGCGCGTGCGCACATGGGGCGTTTTACTGGGTTTCACTTGTTGCTTCGCGGCAGTGCATGCGCGCGCGGCCGACAGCGTGGTACCGCCGCACGTGCGCACCCAGGTCGCGCCTGCGTGGCCTGCCGGGATGCCGAACGATCACGATCTCGACGTGATCGTGATCGTCACGGTCGCGGCCGACGGCAGCGTGCTCGACGCGCACGTCGACGACAGCATGGGCGCGGACTACGACAATGCCGCGATCGAAGCCGTCAAGCGCTGGCAGTTCGAACCCGCGACGCGCAACGGCGTGCCGGTGCCGGCTCGCGTGCGCGCGCTCGTGCATTTCGAAACCCCGAAGCACGAACCGACGCCACCCGAACCTACGCCCGCGCCGCCCGAAGCGCCGGAAATCGCCGAGCCCGCGACCGCGCCGACGCGCGTCCCCCATGCGACGCCAAAGGCCGAACCAGGCACCCCAACCCAAAATCCCGAAGCGCACGAACCAGCCGAAATCACGGTCGCCGGCCGCGCTCGTCCGCCCACGCGCGGCGCCTCGGATTTTTCGGTGACGGTCGGTGAGCTCGCGCACGTGCCACGCAAAAACGCGTCCGAGTTGCTCAAGCTCGCGCCCGGAATTTTGCTCACCAACGAGAGCGGCGAGGGCCACGCCGAAAAAGTCTTCTTGCGCGGCTTCGACGCCGGCGAAGGCCAAGACATCGAATTTAGCGTCGGCGGCGTGCCGATCAACGAGAGCGGGAACCTGCACGGCAACGGCTACGCCGACACGCACTTCATCATTCCGGAGCTCGTCACTTCACTGCGCATCGTGGAAGGTCCGTTCGATCCACGTCAGGGCAACTATGCGGTCGCGGGCAGCGCGAACTACGAACTCGGGCTCGGGCAACGCGGCTTCAACGCGAAGTACAGCGGCGGCAGCTTCGGCACCGAGCGCGTACTCTTACTCTGGGGTCCAGAAGGCGAAAGCCGCGGTACCTTTGCCGGCGCCGAGATCTATAAGACCGACGGCTTCGGTCAAAATCGCGACGCTGAACGCGCGACCGCGATGGGTCAATACGAAGGCCGCGTCGGCAAGACCGGCTCGTATCGTTTGCTCGCGACGGCGTACGACACGCATTTTCATTCCGCCGGCGTGATCCGCGAAGATGACTACGAATCAGGCAAAATCGGCTTTTATGACAGCTATAATCAGTCTTCCTTCGCGGGCGAGAAAAAAGTGCCCGAAGGCGGCGATGCTTCGCGTTACTCGCTCTCGGCGGACATCGAATCGCGCGCCGGCGATGCCACGCTGACGCAGCAAGTGTTCATGACGTATCGCTACTTGCGATTGCTCGAAAACTTCACGGGCTTTCTGCTCGACGTGCAAGAGCCACTGCAGAGCCCGCACGCGCAGCGCGGCGACATGATCGATCAGGACATGAACGAGTTCACGTTCGGCGCGCGCGGCTCGGCGCGCTGGCATAGTAGCGCATTCGGTCTGCCGCAGCACCTCGAGCTTGGCTACTTCGCGCGCGGGGACATCGTGAGCGCGGTGCAGCAGCGGCTCGAAGCCGCAACCGGCGTGCCCTATCGAACTGACGCCGATCTCGATTCGCGCTTGAGCGACATCGGCTTGTATGCGGACGCGGACGTGAAGCCGATTTCTTTTGTAAGCTTGCGCGGCGGCGTGCGCAGCGACTTCTTCGGCTACGGCGTGACCGACAATTGCGCGGCGCACACGGTCGCGCACCCGTCGACCACCAATCCGCCGATCGATCAGAGTTGTCTCACGCAGCAAGATTTCGGTCGACCGCGCGAGCCGGATCAGCGCGCCTCGACCGCGAGCATCGCGGTATTGCCGCGCGCGTCCGTGATTTTTGGGCCTTTTTCTGGGTTTTCCCTGACGGCGAGTTACGGCCAAGGTGTCCGCTCGATCGACCCGAGTTACATCACCCAAGATGTGGCAACGCCGTTCGCGAGCATCAAAGCGTACGAGGGCGGCGTCACCTTTGCGCGACAGTGGGACATCGTCAGCGCCTCGGCGCAGTCGATCTTTTTCGTCACGCACGTCGATCACGATTCGATTTTCGACGCCAACGAAGGCCGAAACGTGATCGGTGTGGGCACGACGCGCACCGGTTGGTCGGGCGCGACGCGACTCACCGGCGCGTTCTTCGACGAATCGCTCAACCTCACCTTGGTCAAATCCGAATACGACGACACGCACTTGCTCGTCGCGTACGTGCCGGGCGTCGTGCTCCGCTCGGACACGGCGCTGTTCAGCAAGCTCGCATTGCCTTCGCTCGGTCAGAGCGTGAAGGGCTCGCTCGGCATCGGCGTCACCTATGTCGGGCCGCGGGCGCTGCCGTACGGCGAGCGCAGCGACTCGATCTTCACGGTCGATTCGACGGCGAGCGTCGGCTGGTCGCACTACGAGCTCGGGCTCAGCATCACCAACCTGCTCGGCACGAAATACCGCGACGACGAGTTCAACTACGCGTCGAACTTCAACCCAAACAGCCGATCGGGACCGACGCTGGTGCCCGAACGAACCTTCACGGCCGGCGCGCCACGCGGCATTTTCGGCCAATTTTCCGTACATTTCGGAGGGGCGTGATGCTTCGTTCGAAGCCACTTTCGTGCGCCGTGTTCGGCTTCTCGGTCACGCTGCTTTGCACGAGTTGTGTCGGGACCACGGGCGGGAATGTCGTCGATTTCAGCGCCGCGGCTTCGGGTCCCGCGGACGCAGAAGCCGGCACAGCGCTCGATTTCTCCAACAGCAACGGCTGGCAGATCCATCTGACGAACGCGAAGTTGCACGTCGGCGCGATCTACTTGGCGCAGACCCGGCCGACCTCCGGCGCGCAAAGCACCGATTGTATTTTGCCGGGCACTTATGTGGCCCAAGTCACGGACGGCCTCGACATCGATTTGCTGTCGAGCAAGCCTCAGCCATTTCCCACACGCGGCCACGGCACGACCGAGTTCGCGCTGTCCGGTCAAGTTTGGCTCACCCAAGGCCCAGTCGACGACCCCGAACAGCCGCCGAATTCGCCGATCCTCACGCTCGAAGGCAGCGCAACGCGCGCAAGCGATGTCCGTCCATTCACGGCCGCGCTGACCATTTCAACCTCGAATCGTTTGCAGAATGCCAGCGCGAGCGAGTTCGCGAGCCCGATCTGCAAGCAACGCATCGTTTCACCGATCTTCACTTCGGTGCAGATCGAAGAACACGGTGGGCTGTTACTGCGCGTCGATCCGCGACTCTTGTTCGTCAACGTCGACTTCGGCGCGCTCGGGCTCGGCCCCGATGGCACGAATTACGTCTTCGCCGATGACTCGGGCGATTCGAGCGACCAACCGAGCATCAATTTGTACCAAGATCTGCGCGCCGCAGGCGGCCTGTACAAGTTCTCCTGGGACGAAAGCTTGTAGCAAACGGCGTCATCGAATTGATGCTTTGACACGCGCGCTCGAATGCAAGCGTCGGCGAGCGCATTGAGCGCGCATCGTGAACGGAATACTACGACTACAGAACTCGAACTGAGGCGCAGATGCCGTTTGGCGCCAAAAAATAAGGCGTTTCAAGCACTACATGCGCGAGCTCGAATTGCATCGGAAAGTCATTGGGCTTATGCCTTGCGGGCGATGACAGGGAATCGGGATTCGAATTCGCCAAACGAGGCGCGCGCTGAAGAAGACGAAAAGCTGATCGTGCCTGCGCCGGCTCTGCCGCCACCGCGCCGCCGCGCGACTCCACCGCCGCCACCTCAGCGAGCAGCGCCGGCCGCGCCGCTGGAAGTGACGGCGCGCTCAGTGCGTCCCGAACCACCGCCGCCGCCGCGCCGCAATCGGTCCGCGGCTCCAACCCCGAAGGGTGTCGTCGCGAGTCACGCGGCTCAGCCGCGAGTCGCGAGCAGCTTGCCGCCACCCTTGCCAGTCCGCGCAAAGACCGCCAGCGTACCGCCGCCGCTGCCTCCGAAAGCGCGCGCCGCAGCGGTTTTGCCCGAGAAAATCAGCCCAGCTGAACCTGCCGCATTCATCGTCGCGACGCCGGCCAGCGCTGTCATCGCGCCGGAAACGCCAGCGGTCGTCGAAGCTCAGGCGGCGCCGGCCATTGTCGAAGCCCAGGCACTTCCGCTCGAACCAGCACTCGCGAACCCAGTCGCTGCCGTCGAAGTCGAATCGGCACCCGCCGAAGGCGAAGCTCTACTCGCCGAGCCATCCGTCGCCGCGGACGCAGTGCCCGCCACAGCCGAACCGCGAGCCGCCGCAGCCGTGACTGAAGACAACGCGCCGACCCTGCGCGTGGCGCCCAAAGTCACTTTGCCGCCGCCACCGATGCTGCCTCCGCGCGCGCCAGCGCCGGAAGCGCGCGCACCTTATGCGTCGACCGGTTCGGAAATGCCGGTCGTGATCGCCACGCCGCGCCCGCGCATGCGTCCGGACATGTTGGCTCGAGCGCGGCTCGTCGCTGAACGCGCTTGGACCGCGCAAGCAGCCTGGATTTCTCGCGCGCGTCGCGCTTTGCCGCCCGTCGGATCTGTCGGCCAGCGCGCTCGGGAGCTGCTCCCACGCGCAAAAATCCTCGGCGCTCGCGCCGCAAGCGAACTCGGGCCACGCGCGCGTCGCTTGCTTCGACCAGCGCGCCGCGCGTTGCCGCACGCTGCGCGCTGGGTTCAGCGGAGCGCGCGTTCGACCCCGCGCGCCGCCGTGATCACGGCGCCGTTCGTGCTTTTATTTTTGATTTGGTTCGGACATGGCATCGCGACGCGGCACCGATCAGCCGCGCATGCGCCAGAGCACGTCGCACAGAGCGCCCCCCCTGCGGCCCGCGCAATGCCGGCTGCGGCCAGC
>DASYCL010000239.1:0-5132 GCA_036500245.1 Polyangiaceae bacterium
CGCGAGCTCCGGACGCGCCAGCGCTTCTTCGAGCTCGGGCCGCGCTTTGCCCGGTCGCCAATACGCGGCCTCGAACAGCATCTCGCGCAGGAACCGTGCGTCGTCGGATCGGGAGCGACGGATGACCAGCGTTTTGACCCAATTTTTCTGAGAGCTGGACATCAGGGGCCGAGAAACCAAAAAGAACGATCCACCGGAGCTCGCGAGCGAGTTACTTCAGTTACACGAGGCGCTGCTGCGCCGTCAAATCACGTCGCCGCGCGCGCTCGTTCGTGTGATGATGAATGCCAGCGCATGGTGACGCTCGGAAGACGAATTTCATGACGTTTCAGGAAGATGTGCCGGGGCGCGTGCTCGCCGGCAAGTACGAACTCGTGGAAAAACTCGGCCAAGGCGGCATGGCCATCGTGTGGCGCGCGCGCACGCGAGGCGCAGCGGGATTTTCGCGCACCGTCGCGGTGAAGCGAATCGAAGGTTCGGTGCGCGGCTTCGAAGAAGTGACCGAGATGTTCGTCGAAGAAGCACGCGTCGGAGCCGCGCTGCAGCATCCGAACATCGTGCAAGTGCACGACTTCGGCGTGGACGAGCACGGCGTCCACTATCTCGTCACGGAGCTGGTCGAAGGCATTCACCTCGGCCGCTATCTGGCGAGCTTTCGCGAACACCGCCTGGAAAGCCCGTGGGAAGTCGTGACCGCGATCGGGATCGAGCTGCTTCGCGCGCTCGAAGGCGCGCACGGTCGTCTCGACGAACAAGGGCGCGTCTCACCGATTTTGCATCGCGACGTGACGCCCGGAAATATCCTGCTCGCGGATACCGGCCGCGTGATGCTCGCCGATTTCGGGCTCGCGCGCGCGATGGATCGCGGGCGCATGACCCGGCCGAATATCGTCAAGGGCAAACTTTCGTACTTGGCACCGGAGCTTTTGCTCGGGCTCGCGCCAACCGTCAAGTGCGACCTCTTCAGTCTGGGCGTCGTGATGTGGGAAGCGCTCGCGGGCGAACGCTTGTTCGACTCCGGCAGCGACGCGGACGTGGTCGCCAACATTCGCGACGGCAAGATCCCACTGCTCAGCATGCGACGACCCAATCTGCCGATCGCCGTCACGAGTGCGGTGCATCGCGCGCTCGAGCGTGATCCATCTTACCGCTTCGATTCCGCGCGCCAAATGCTCGACGCACTGACCTCGGTGCTGCGCGTGTTGCCGCACAGCGTGGACAGTCGCGTGCTCGCCGCGAGCTTCGGCAGCGCAAAAGAGCGGCTCGCGGCGATGACCGCCGAAACCCGCGCCCCCTGAACAACTGGCTACTCGCGCCTGAAATCGAGCTGAAAGTAGGCCCGTTTCGGCCGGCTTCGCGCGGATCACGGATTGAAATTGAAAATCGTTTTCACTACGCTACAGTTTGACTAGGCGCGTCACCGATGAACCTCGCACAAACTCGGATCGGACAAGTCGTCACCGTCGAGCACGTCGGCGGCGAAGGTTCGTTTCGGCGCCGGCTGATGGAACTCGGTCTTTTGCCCGGCACGCGCGTCGAAGTCGTCGGCATCGCGCCGCTCGGCGATCCGATGGAGCTTTTGCTGCGCGGCGGCAGCTTGTCGATCCGGCGCAGCGAAGCCGAAGACATCTCGGTCACGCTCGGTGAAGTGACGAGCACCGAGCGCGCACGCGCCAGCCGAGACGCTTCAACGCTGCCGGCTCAGGGACTTGCGCGCAGCGCGCCGTAGGATCGTGACCGAGCTAGCCACGTCGACCGCCGCCCGGCAAAACGAGCGTGCTTCGTCCGAACCGGAGCACAAACCGCTCGCGCTTTTGCTCGGCAACCCGAACACGGGCAAGACCACGCTGTTCAATCGCTTGACCGGGCAGAGCGCGCGGATCGGCAATTATCCGGGCATCACCGTCGAACGACGCAGCGGCGAGCTGCGCCGAGATCACGCGAGCGCAATCGAGATCGTGGACGTGCCCGGCGCCTATTCGCTCAGCGCGCGCTCGACCGAAGAGCAAATCGCGCTTGCGTCCGCGCTCGGTTTGGCTGGCTATCCGCGGCCGGATTTGTGCGTCGTAGTGGTGGACGCGGGCCAGCTCGCGCGCAATTTGTACCTCGTTTTCCAGCTGCTCGAGCTCGATTTACGCGTCGTCGTCGCGCTCAACATGATCGACGAAGTGCGCGATAATCCGCCGAGCGAGAGCGCGCTCGCGCGATTTTTGGGCGTGCCGTGCGTCGCGACCGATGCGCGCCGCGGCCGCGGCATCAGCGCGCTCGAAGCAGCGATCGCCGCGGCGCTCGAGAGTCCGCCGCGCGTGGGGATGAGCATCAGCTACCCGAAAGCGTTGGAACGCGACCTGCTCGAAGTCGAGCGCGCGCTGCCACCCGCCTGGGCCACGAGCCCAGCGCGAAAGCGGGCGCTCGCGCTGTGGGCGCTCACCAGCATCGAAACCGACGACGAGCTCGAAAATGTCGACCCGAAACTGCGCGAGTGTTGCCTCGCCATGCGCGCGCGCGCCGACGCTCGCGACATCGATCAAGAAGTGATCGCGACGCGCTACGCCGTGATCGACGCCGAGGTCCCGAAACTCTACCCACGGCTCGAAGCGCACCCGCCAAAGCGCAAGACTTCCGAACGCGTGGATCGCGTGCTCTTGCACCCCGTATTCGGCTTCGTGATTTTCGTGGCGTTGATGCTGCTCATGTTCCAGTCGCTGTTTTCCTGGTCCGATCCGGCGATTCGGCTGATCGAAGCGGGCACCAGCGGCGCCGCGCGCTTGGTCGAAGCGCATGCGCCCGAAGGCTTGCTGCGCGACTTGATCACCAAGGGCGTGATCGGCGGCGTCGGCAACGTGGTCGTGTTTTTGCCGCAAATCTTGCTGCTCTTCTTCTGCATCGGTTTACTCGAAGACTCGGGTTACATGGCGCGCGTCGCGTTCTTGATGGATCGCGTGATGAAAGCGCTCGGCCTGCACGGCCGCGCCTTCGTGCCGATGCTCTCCGGCTTCGCCTGCGCGGTGCCCGCGATCCTGGCCACGCGTACGATGGAGCGGCAGCGCGATCGCTTGCTCACGATGTTGGTCGTGCCGCTGATGACCTGCTCGGCGCGCTTGCCCGTCTACACGCTGATCATCGCTGCGCTGTTTCCGCCCTCACGCGTGTTCGGTCTCGTGCCGGTGCAGGGCTTGCTGATGGTCGCGATGTACCTGTTCTCGACCGCGATCACGCTGATCGCGGCTGGCGTGCTGGGTCGCACCGCGGTGAAGGGCCGGCGCATCCCGTTGATCTTGGAGCTGCCGCCGTATCGCCTGCCGAGCCTCCGCGGCACGCTGAAGATGATGCTGCAGCGCTCGAGCAGTTTCTTACGCGAAGCCGGCACCGGCATCCTACTTTTTACGGTCTTGCTTTGGGGTTTGCTCTCGTTCCCGCGGCCGACGAATCAGCCGGAAACAGCGGCTCCCGCGGCCGCCGCGATTCACCAACGAGTGAGCGCCGAGGCCGACGCGAAACCCAGCGCGCCGAGCGTCGGCAGCGAAGCGCTGAATGGGCGCCCGACCGCGATCGAGCAAAGCTATGGCGGGCGCCTCGGCAAAGCCCTCGAACCCGCGCTCCGCCCGCTCGGTTTCGATTGGAAAATCGGCGTCGGTCTGATCGGCGCGTTCGCGGCGCGCGAAGTCTTCATCTCGACGCTCGGCCTAGTCTACGGCATCGGCGACACCAAAGAAGACGACGCGCCGCTGCGCGACAAGATCCGCGCCGAGCGTCGGCTCGACGGCGCACACGCTTACACACCGCTGATGGGCCTTTCGCTGATGGTCTTCTTCGCGCTCTCTTGCCAATGCATGAGCACACTGAGCGTCGTGTATCGAGAGACGAAGCGCTTTCGCTGGCCGCTGTTCATGTTCACGTACATGACGTCGCTTGCCTACGTGGTGAGCTTGCTCGTTTATCAAGGCGGGCGTTTACTCGGATTTTCGTGACGTTTTCGCCGCTGCCTCGCGCGTTCTACGCGCGCCCGGTCCTAACCGTCGCACGAGCGTGCATCGGCAAATTCCTCGTGCATCGCACGCGCGAAGCCGAGCTCGTCGGACGCATCGTCGAGGTCGAGGCCTATCGCGGTCCGGAAGATCGCGCCGCGCATTCGTTCGCTGGTCGCCGCACCGCGCGCACCGAAGTGATGTTCGGACCACCGGGCTTTGCGTACATCTTCTTCGTCTACGGCATGCACTACCAATTCAACATCGTGACCACGCGACAAGGCGATCCGCACGCGGTCTTGGTGCGCGCAGTCGAACCCGTAGCAGGCGTGGAATGGATGGCGAAGCGCCGCAAACTCTCCGCGACGAGCCGTGAGCTCACGAGCGGTCCGGGCAAGCTCTGCCAAGCCTTCGGCATCGACAAGTCGGACTACGGCGCGGATCTGTGCGGCTCGCGCTTGTTTCTCGCCGACGGCCCGCCGAGCAAAGCCCTGCGCTCGGCGCGCATCGGCGTGCAATATGCCGAAGATTGGGCCGAAAAACCCTGGCGTTTCTTCGATCCCAAAAGCCGGTACGTGTCGCGCGCGCGTCCCTGATAAAAGCGAGTTCGGATGACCACTCGCCCGCCTCCGCCTCGCTCGGTTTCGCGGCCCGCGCTCGCCGCCGTCACCAGCGCTGGTGCGCGCTCGCCTGCACCAATCCCGAAACGCCTGAGCGGCAAGCGCGTCACGCTGTGCGTAACAGGCAGCGTGGCAGCTTACAAAGCGGCGCTGCTCGTGCGCTCGCTGCTGAAAGACGGCGCGACGGTCGAAGTCGTGCTGAGCCGTTCGGCGCGTGAGTTCGTCGGTGCCGCGACATTTTCCGGCTTGACCGGTAAGCGCGTCTTCACGGAGATGTTCGACGGCGAAGAGCCGGGCGAAGTGCACGTGAAGCTCGCCAAAGAAAGCGATCTAGTCGTGATCGCGCCGGCCACCGCGGACGTGCTCTCGCGGCTCGCGAGTGGCCGTGCCGACGATCTGATCGCCGCGCTCGCGCTGTCTGCCGCGTGCCCGATACTCGTTGCGCCCGCGATGCACCCGAACATGTGGAGCCACCCGGCGACGACGCGCAACGTCCAAACGCTGCACACCGATCGCCGAGTGCGCTTCGTCGGACCGGTCGTGG
>DASYCL010000240.1:0-12320 GCA_036500245.1 Polyangiaceae bacterium
CACGCGCGCGGCGTGGTGCGTCGGTGTGCCGTCTCGCAGGCTGCCCCAGACGAGAAATGCGAGCAGACTGAGCAGCGCGACGCACGCGCCGGCGAACGGCGCGAGCTTGATTAGATCCGCGCGGCGCCACCCAAAAATAAATAAGACGAGCGTGAGCGCAGACATCTCCGGTTCGGCACGCAACAGGAGTCCGGGATATTCGAGCACGCGCGAAAGGAGCGAAAAAGTTTCGTTCGTGCCGAGCGCGCGCTTGTAGCTCGCGACGCGGCTGACGAAGAACAACGCCGCGCCGTGTTCGGCGCGCCCGACGGTGAGCCAAGTGATCGGCCCGAGCAAAGCGAGCGCGGCGGCGAACGCGAGCTTTGGGTTTTGGCGCGCTTGCCATAGGCAGAGGCCGGTGAAGCACAGCGCGACGGGCCAGGCTTCGTAGCGAGATAGCGTGGCGAGCGCGAGAGCGAGAGCGCCGAGCAGTCTCGAATTGGGCTCGCGCCGGGCGAGCGTCGCTGCGCCGAATAGGATCAGCGCCGCGCACGGCACTTCGGGCACCGCGGCGATGCCGAGCAGCGCGGAATACGGCAAGAGCGTGGCCAGCGCTGCCGCGGTCATTGCGCCGGTGCGGGTTGCGCCGAACAGACGCGCCGCGACGTAAACCAGAAGGGTTGCGAGCGTGGCTAACGCGATGGCCGTCGCGCGTGCGACAGCGAGATCCGTGCCGAAGACGCGAAAGGCGGCGCCGTAGCACCAAAACGGAACCGGTAGCCAACTCGTGGTGCTCGGATCGAAGTGCGGCGCGGCCGCGAAGCGCTGGGCGATCGCGATGCGCGCGTAGTCGTCGTCGCTCAGGGCGCGAAAGCCGGAAGCGTACGCGCTGAGGCTCGCGAGCGCGCGAAACGCCGAGAGCAACACGGCTTCGCCTGCGCTGGGCAGCGCTTCACGAAGCCGGAGCTCTGGCACGGCCACAGAAAATCGCGGCGAGGCTTACTTCGAGCTGCGCGGCGCGGGCGTCGACTTTTCGCCGGCCGGCGCGGGCGTCGAGCCGAGCGGGTTATTTTGCTCTTTTTGCTTGGCCAACGCGGCCGAGTGTTTGCGCATCGATTCGTCGGTCGAAGACGACATGTACGCGAGCGAAACGCTGGTCGCGAAGAAGATGGCCGCGATGGTCCAAGTGGTCTTGGTCAGGAAGTTGCCTGCGCCGCTGCCTCCGAAGACTTGTTGAGCTTGGCCGCCGCCGAGCGCGCCGAGCCCGCCGCTCTTTCCAGGCTGAATCAAGATCACGAGGATCAAGAACGCGCACGCAACGATGTGCAGGACGGTGAACGGGGTGTGCAGAAGTTCAGCCATGGGAGTTCGGTGCCGGGAGCTTTACGCGGGTTTGGGGAGGAGGCAAGGCGCTACCCCGGCGCAAGACGCTAGTTCGCGGTTTTTCCCGCGTGCGCGATTTTCGCGAACCCTTCGGCGTCGAGCGAGGCTCCGCCGACCAGGGCGCCGTCGATGTCCGGGCAGGCCAAGAGGCCCGCCGCGTTGTCGGCTTTGACGCTGCCGCCGTAGAGGATGCGCGTGGTTTCGGCGAGCTCGCTGCTCGTTTTCTTGAGTCGCTCGCGAATCGCCGCGTGGACTTCCTGAGCTTGTTCGTTGGTCGCCACTTTGCCGGTGCCGATGGCCCAGACGGGCTCGTACGCGATCACGCCGAAGCCCGGTTTTTTCGCCAGCTCGGGCACGATTGTGTCGAGTTGGCGGAACACGACTTCCATCGTCTTGTTGGCTTCGCGCTCGGCCAAGGTTTCGCCGATGCACGCGATCGGCTTGATGCCCGCGGCGATCGCGGCGGCGGTTTTTTCAGCGACGCTCTGATCGGTCTCGCCGAAATACTGGCGGCGTTCGCTGTGGCCAATGATGACCCAGCTGGCGCCGGATTCTTTGAGCATCGGCGCGCTGACTTCGCCGGTGAAGGCGCCGCTATCTTTCGGGTAGAAGTTTTGCGCTGCGACTTCCACCTTGCTGCCGTCGAGCTCGCTCGACACTGCGGCAAGCGCCGTGAAGGGCGGCGCGACCACGATCTCGACCTGGCCCGCGATGTCTTTGGTCGCGAGCTTGATGCCGGCCGCGAGTTCGACGCCTTTGAGCCCACCGTTGTTCAGCTTCCAGTTTCCAGCGATCAGATATTTTCTTGCCACGTTAGTTTCCTCGCAGAACTTCCACGCCTGGTAATTTGAGGCCTTCGATCAACTCGAGCGACGCGCTGCCGCCCGTGGAAATGAAATTGATTTTTTGCGCCGCCTCTTCGCCGGCGAGCCCGACGGCAAGGGCGCTATCATCGCCGCCGACAACGGTAAATCCCGAAGCTTCTGCGAGGGCGCGAGCGACGCCGATGCTGCCTGCGGCAAACGCGGGATTTTCGCACGAACCGAGCGGCCCATGCCAAAACACGGTCTTCGCTCGGGCGATCTGCGCGGCGAACGCGCTCAGCGTGTTCGGACCGATGTCGAGCGCCATGCCGTCGTCAGGAATCGAAGTGACGCTCACGACTTCGCTGGAACTCGCTGCGACGCTTTCGGCGACGACGAGGTCGGTCGGCAATAAGAGCTTCACTTTGCGATCGCGCGCTTGCACGAGCAGCGTGCGGCCGAGTGCGAGTTGATCTAGCTCGAGGCGCGACGCTTTCATGGCGTGGCCCGCGGCCGCGAGCAGCGTGTTCGCCATGGCGCCGCCGACGCAGATCGCGTCGCATTTGCGCAGCAAGGATTCGAGCAGTTTGAGCTTGCCCGAGAGCTTCTCGCCGCCGAGCACCGCCACGAACGGCTGTTCTGGATTTTCAGTGATGCGCACAAGCGCGCTGAGCTCGTCGCGCAGCGAGTAACCCATGGCCCGATCGCGGAACAGCCGCGGTAGCGCCGAGATCGACGCGTGCGCGCGGTGCGAGGCGCCGAAGGCGTCGTTCACGTACACGTCGCAGAGGGCGGCGAGTTCGCGCGCAAAGCCTTCGTCGTTTGCGGCTTCTTCGGGGTGAAAGCGCAGGTTTTCCAGTAGCGCTAAGCCGCCGGGGCGCAGATCCGTGACGACTTTTTTGGCCGCGTCACCGATGCAGTCGTCCGGCAAATACAGCTCTTGGTCGAGCAGCTCGCTCAAGCGCACGCCGACCGGCTCGAGACTCAATGCCGGGTTTGCTTTGCCGTTTGGCTGCCCCAGGTGTGAGGCGAGCACGACGCGCGCGCCGGCCTCCAGCGCTTTCTTGATCGTGGGCAGCGCGGCGCGGACGCGCGCATCGCTTTTGATCTTGCCGGATGGATCGAGTGCTACGTCGAAATCCACGCGGATGAGTACGCGCTGATTGTCGAGCCGCAAATCGTCGATGCTGCGAATGCCGTCTAACGTTCCCATATCGAGCTACGAATCGTGCTGTAGAGCGAAGCAAATGCCCCGCAACACCAAGTGCCGCGGGGCATGCTCGCGCCGCGAAGCGACGCTCAAGCGCGAATCATCGGCCTTTAGCCGGCGATGCGCTTGATCAGGTCGATGCACTTGTTCGAGTAGCCCCACTCGTTGTCGTACCAAGACACGACCTTGACGAAGGTCTTGTCGAGCTGGATGCCCGCGTCGGCGTCGAACACGGAGGTGCAGACCTCGCCCACGAAGTCGGTCGAGACGACCTTTTCGTCGGTGTAGCCGAGCACGCCCTTCATCTTGCCTTCGGAAGCGGCTTTCATCGCTTTGCAGATCTCGTCGTACGAAGCTTCCTTCACGAGCTCGCAGGTGAGATCGACGACGGACACGTCCGAAGTCGGCACGCGGAACGACATGCCGGTGAGCTTGCCGTTCAGCTCCGGGATCACCTTGCCCACGGCCTTGGCCGCGCCGGTCGAGGACGGGATGATGTTCTCGAGGATGCCGCGGCCGCCGCGCCAATCCTTCTTCGACGGGCCGTCGACCGTCTTCTGGGTCGCGGTCGTGGCGTGCACCGTCGTCATGAGGCCACGCTTGATGCCCCAGTTGTCGTTGAGCACTTTGGCGATCGGAGCGAGACAGTTCGTGGTGCAGGAAGCGTTCGAGACGATCGCTTGGCCGGCGTACTTGTCGTCGTTCACGCCGATCACGAACATCGGAGTCTCGTCCTTCGACGGGGCCGACATCACGACCTTCTTCGCGCCCGCGGTCAGGTGCTGCTCACCGCCGACCTTGTCGAGGAAGAGGCCCGTCGACTCGAGCACGTTGTCCGCGCCGACCGCGCTCCAGTTGAGTTTGGCGGGATCTTTTTCGGCGGTGCAGCGAATGGTCTTGCCGTTGACGACGAGCTTGCCGTCGCTCACTTCGACCGAGCCCTTGAAGCGGCCGTGCACCGAGTCGAATTTCAGCATATATGCGAGGTAGTCGACCTCGAGCAAATCATTGATGGCGACGATCTCGACGTCGCCGCGCCCGATGGCGGCGCGGAAAACCATGCGACCGATGCGGCCGAAGCCATTGATACCGACCTTGATCATTTCTTCGTTCCTTTTGTTTTCTCCGCCGCCAGACGGGCGAGCGTGGCAGAACGGTGCTTCCATAGCTCCGCTTGGGCTTCTCGCCCAGATCGATGCGCGCTTCGCGTCGATTCGCGGTAGAAAAAACCGAACCGCCCCGGTGCGACGTTCCTTTCGCGGCGCCGCCCGCGCCCGCGCCGTTCTGCACTCTCGCTGAAAAACGTGACTCCGCGCGCGGGCTTTTTTGTCGACCGTCCGTTCGGCGCGCGGCTCTGTCGCCGAAACAAAGTGTCGAATCGAGGCCGTGAGCCGAGCGCCGCCTCCGGGCAGCGCCGCGCGTTCAGTCACTGTATGCGCTCGCCGCTCGGGTGCCGCCGCACTCGGCGAGCGGCGCGGCGCAGACGCGCACGGCCGTTTCGAGCGCGGAAACCAGCGGCAAGACGCGCTGCGCGTCCGCGAACGCGCGCTCCGTGACGGTCCGGTCGTTGGCTTCGCGCGCGCCCACTACCCAAAGGAGTGATACGCCCAGCGCGTGTGCTTCCGCGACGCGGCGCGCCAAAGTTTCGTTACTCGCGTCGGCGCCGGCGCGGACGCCGCGTTCAGCGAGTCGCTCGACGATTTCTCGCGCGTAGCCGCGTTGCTCGGCGTGCACCGGCAAAACCCGCACTTGCTCCGGCGCGAGCCACGCCGGCAGCCGGCCGCGTAGTGCTCCAGCAAAATGCCGAGGAAGCGCTCGAGGCTGCCGAGCATCGCGCGGTGCAGCATGGCCGGCTGCGCGCGCTTGCCGGCGCTGTCGTCGTAGCTGAGCTCGAAGCGCTCGGGCAGCACGAAATCGAGTTGGATCGTGCCGCATTGCCAAGCGCGGCCGAGTCGATCCTTGAGCTCGAACTCGAGCTTCGGGCCGTAGAAGGCGCCTGCGCCGGGTTTATGTTGGCAGCCAAGCCCGGCGCGTCGTGCCGCGTTTTCGAGCGCGCGCTCGGCGCGATCCCAGACTTCGTCCGAGCCGGCGCGCTGAGCGGGCCGCGTCGCGAAATGCACGGCGATGTCGGAGAAGCCGAGCGCGCGATAAAAATCGTGAAGCGAAGTACAGAAGCGCGAAACTTCGGGTTCGACGTCGGCTTCGGCGAGAAACACGTGCCCGTCGTCTTGGGTGAATTGGCGGAGTCGCAACAGGCCGTGCAAGACGCCGCTCGGTTCGTCGCGGTGCACGATTCCGAATTCAGACAACCTAAGTGGCAAATCGCGGTGCGAGAGCGAACGCTTTTTGACGATCTGCGCGTGGCCTGGGCAATTGACGGGTTTCATCGCCGCGCTCTTGCCGTCATCCGAGAACGCGAACATGTGCTCGCGGAAGTTTTCCCAGTGCCCGCTTTGCTGCCAAATCGCGCTGCGCATCAGCTCGGGCGTGCGTACTTCCTCGAAGCCGTCGCGCAAGGTCCACGCGCGCACGGCGTTTTCGAGCGCGCGGTACACGGCGTAGCCGCGCGGGTGCCAAAACACCATGCCGGGTGCTTCTTCTTGTAAGTGAAATAAATCGAGCCGCTGTCCGAGCGCGCGATGATCCGATTCTTCGAGCATGACCCATTCCGTTTCGTGTTTGCCGGCGAAACGGGCGCTCGACGCATTCGAAAGCCCGCTCTTCCGGCGGGCTTTCGTCGTTCTGTTTCGGCGCTAGGCGTGCGCGCAAAAACGACTCGAAGCCCGGGGATTTCCCGTCTTCTTCGTCGTATTGCACGTGCAGAGCGCGAACATTGCGAGCTCAGGCTGTCACGACTTTGCATGTTCGGCAAGCGAGTCCGAGCGCGCGGCGCGCAGAGCGCGCTCGTCCGCGACGCCGAAGGCTGTGACGCAATCCGTCCGATTTCCGTGACCATCAAAAATCAAACCACAGAAAAAGCTCCGAAAAACCTCGGCTCGCGCGCTTATGCTTTCGCGCATGGCATTCACCTATCGCGACGTTGCCAAAATGCTCGATCACTCGATGCTTGCGCCGAACATCACGCCGGCACAATTCGAAGCCGGCATCTCGCTCGCGCTCGAATGTGATGTGGCGAGCGTGTGCATCGTGCCGTCGTATTTGCGGCGCTGTGCCGAGCGGCTCGCGGGTTCGGACGTGAAAGCGAGCACGGTGATTGGCTTTCCGCACGGCGGAGAAACGTCGAAAACCAAAGCCGCTGAAGCGCGCATCGCGCTCGACGACGGTGCGGTCGAGCTCGACATGGTCGTCAACGTGCACCGCGTGCGCGGGGGCGATTGGGACTACGTGCGCGACGATATTCGCGCGGTGCTCGACGAAGTACGCGCGCGCGGCGCGAAGCTCAAAGTCATTTTCGAGAATTGTTATTTGAGCAACGCGGAGAAGATTCGGCTTTGTGAGATCTCGAGCGAGCTCGGCGTGGATTGGGTGAAGACTTCGACCGGCTTCGGTTCGGGCGGCGCGACGATCGACGACTTGCTGCTGATGCGCTCGCATTGTCGCAACGGCGTGCAGCTCAAGGCTTCCGGTGGCATCAAAACTCTGGACTTCGTGCTCACGGTCCGTGAAATCGGAGTGACCCGCTGCGGATCGAGTCGCACGCAGGAGCTGCTCGAGGACTGCAAGTTGCGGCTGCAACCCGTCAGATAAAAGCGCGGAGTTTCGTGGTGAAAATGGTCGGGGAGGCAGCCCTACGCCTGATTGTGGAACCGGTAGCGGCTCGAAAATATTTTCCCCGGATTTTCGGCCCTAGAGGAACCCTTACCAACCGCGCTTCGTTTGCTGCGAGCGGCGATAACGGCCGTATAGCGTAAACAAAGCGAGACATGTAGCGTAGAAGAGACAACCATTGCTTGGGAGCAAGAGGGCTCCCGAGTCGGGCTTGCTTGGGAATTTTCCAACTCGGCAATCAGGGAGCAGATGCGGGACGGACCGATAGGATCGACGCCAAGCACCGCGCCGCCGGCAGCTGACCCGATGATCGGCAGGCTGATTGCCGGAAAGTTCGCGGTCGAAGAGCGACTCGGCGCAGGCGCGATGGGCATCGTGTATCGCGCGACGCAAATCGCGCTCGAGCGCCCGGTCGCGCTCAAGGTCTTGCATCGCGAGTTCGTCGCCGATTCGGAGTTTGCCGAACGTTTTTGGCGCGAAGCCAAAGCGGCATCTCGTCTCGATCACCCGAACTCGATCCGCGTGCTCGACTTCGGGCAAGAGTCGGACGGGCTTCTCTACCTGGTGATGGAGTACGTCGAGGGCTCGGACTTGTTCGAGTGGCTCTCGCAGCGGCGCCCGGTCGCGCCGCGGACGATCGTCGAGATCTTGTCGCAGGTGCTGGCGGCGCTCGCGGTCGCGCATGACATGTCCGTCGTGCATCGCGATCTGAAGCCCGAAAATATCATGGTCGTGCGCGGGATGAGCGACGACGGTCGCGCGATCGACATCGTCAAAGTGTGCGACTTCGGCATTGCGAAATTCCTCGACACGTCGCGCTCGTCCCAAGAGGAGCGCCGCAAGCATTCGACGACGGGCCTCGTCGTCGGCACGCCGGCGTACATGTCGCCCGAGCAAGCGCGCGGCGAGAAGCAGGACGTGCGTAGCGACTTGTACGCGGTCGGCGTGATTTTGTACGAGCTCTTGACCGGCCGCGTGCCGTTCGAGGCCGAGACGCTGATCGGCGTGGCGCTCAAGCACGTGAGCGAAATGCCGCAGCCGCCCTCGGCCCGCGCGGCCGGCGTCGATCCGACGCTCGAAGCGATTTGCTTGAAAGCGATGAGCAAGAAGCCGGCGGATCGCTATCAGACCGCGCGCGAGATGCGCGTCGCGTTGCTCCAAGCCGCACAGAGCGCGGGCTTTGGTTTGGATCTTTCGCCGTCACCCTCCGGCTCGATGCTCTTACTGGGCTCGCGGCGTCAGGATTCGAGCAAGCCGACGCTCGCGGGAATCACGCCGGGCACGCCGGCGCCAATCGTGCGCCGTTCGCGCGCGTGGTTCGCCCTCTTGCTGCTGCCTGCACTCGGTGGCGTCGCGTTCGTGCGTTATCGGCCGGCCTCGAACGCGGAGCACGCGAACGTCGAGGCCGCGCTTGTGGGCAGCGGGCTGCCCACGCCGAGCAGCGCGTCTTCGGCCGCGATCGAAGCCGAGCCCGTCGCTCCCGTGGATTCGAGCGATGAAGCGCCGGTGAATTCTCCGCACGCCGGCCCCGCCGGCAGACACCACCGCCATGCGAACGGCGACAGTGCGTCACGCGCGACGGTGACGCCCGACCAAGTCGATCTCGATTCGACGCCCGCGCCCGCTGCTCCGCCAGCCGCGCCTGCGCCGGTCGCGCCAACACCGAGCCCCGCGTTGGACACTCCGCCGCCCGCGCCGGCCCCCGCGCCCGTCGAGCCGAGTGCGCCCGTTTCCGATCCGGCGCGCGCCAGCATCAGCATTGGCACGGCGCGAAACGCGATCGGCGCGACGGCGATCAGCGTCACGCGCGCGGTCTCGCCGGCACTCGCGCGCATCACGGCTTGCTACAAGTCGGCCTTGCCGGGGCTCGGCAGCGCATTCGAAGGTACAGACACTTTACACATCGAAACCGATGGCGCGGGCATGATCACCGGAGCGCGCCTCAGCGGCCCAATCCGCGGTAGTATCGCCGCGTGCATTGCCGGAGCCGTGCAAGGCAGGCGCGTGGCCAACGTCGACACTGGGATGGCCAGCGCTGACGTGCCTTTGTCGTTCAGGGACCATTGAGTAAGTTTTTTTATTTGGGTTTGCCCTGCGCCGCGCTCGTCGCCGCGGCGTTCGGCTGTACCAGCACTCACGAAGTCGACGTCGCTTCGCTGCCGCCGGACGTGCGCGCCGACTACGCCGTCTTCGCGCAACGCTGTTCGAAGTGTCACTCGCTGGCGCGCCCGCTCAATAGCGGCATCGACAACGACGAATACTGGAAGCTTTACGTCGAGCGCATGCGCCGCCAACCAAGTAGCGGCATCAGCATTCCGGATACGGTGCCAATCCTGCGTTTTTTGCACTTCTATTCGCTGGAAGAGCGTCGCAAAAAAGGCGAGTCCGTGGACGAGCCCGCGCCCGCCGCCACGCAGCTTCCAGACGCTGGACAGACCGAGCCTCAGCCTTCCGCGGCTCCGCCGGCATCGAGCCCGGCGCCAGCACCCGTTTCTTCCACAGTGCCGGGAGCGCGCTGATGTGGTCGACGCGCGTCTTTTTTTTGGTTTTGATTTTGGTGGCGCTCTTGGCGTCGATCACGTCGCGTTCGGCGCGCGCCGCGGAGGAGTACAACTTCGCCGGCTCCGCGCAGGCCGACTATTTTCTGGTGCCGAACGGACCACGCGCCGAGCAAACGCCCGGCCCAGGCACGACGTTCCAAGGCTTCACCATGGAAGCCGGGCTCAAAGTCGCGGTCGACATCTCCGAGCATTTGTCGGCGAACGTGAAGGCTTGTTACGGCTGCCACGGGCTCGAGCTCGACATGGCTTACTTCGACTACCGCGTGGTCGACGAGTTCAACCTGCGCGCGGGTCGTTTCAGCCCGACCTTCGGCGCCTTCAATCTGCGCCACGATCCGGCCAATCACATGCTGAGCGACAAGCCCTTGCCGTACGACATGGGTCGTATGCTGCGCAAAGGCGACTGGAATAACGGCGTGCTGCCGTCGCCATTTCCGAGCAATGGCGTGGAGCTCGATGGCACGCATTGGCTCGGCAATTTGGCTCAGTTCGACTATGCGCTCTACGCCGTCACGGGCTTCAGAAACACGATCGATCCGAACCCGGCCGATTTCAATTTCCAAGAATCTCACTTGCCCTATTTCGTGGACACCGCGACGCGTCCCGCGACCGGCGCGCGCCTCGCGTTGACCGTGCGCGGCGGCGCGGCCGTCGATTCAACGCTCGGCGCGAGCGCGATGCTCGGCACTTACGACGCAAAGAGTAACCTCACGTACGCGATTGGCGGCGCGGACTTTTCGCTGCGCGTGAAGCGCACCGCGTTTCGCGCCGAATATTTGATCCGCCGGCAACAATTCGATCGCAATAACCCCGATATTTTCAAATACTCGCTGGCTGCGGACAACGGCGATTTCTTCGTCAAGCAAGGCGCGTTCGCCGAAATCGAACAGCCGCTCGGCAGCTCGCTCGACAGCACGCTGCGCGTGGACGGCATGTGGCGTCGCGGCAACGTCAGCGACATCGTCGTCGGCAGCGCGAGCTCGGTGCCGACGACGGTGAGCCCGCTCACGTATCAATCTTACGTGCTGCGCGAAACGCTCGGGCTCGAGTTCGCGCTCGAACGCAATTTCCGGCTCAAAGGTTCGGCCGAGCTCTGGCAATTCAGTTACGCGGATTCGCTCGGCAACAAAGAGGCGCTCGGCTTTCATTTCGGCGCGGTGGGGAGTTTTTGAACCGATGACCTGGTCGCGATTCGCTCTCGGATTCATCGCGCTCGCGATTTCGACGGGCTGCTCGTTCGTCGATCCGCATGCCGGTGCGTCGCAAACCGAGTGCGGCATCGCCTTCGGCGGCTCGGGCCAAACCAGTGGAGGTTCGAGCTACTACGGCTCGACCGCGCACGCGACGGCCGCGGGACCGAGCTGCGCGCTCACCACCGACAATCCCTGCGACCAGTGCGAGACCACGCACTGCTGCGCGACGCGCAGCGCCTGCTACGGCGATCCGAGCTGCGCTTGCGCGGACGAGACGCTCGACGAGTGTCTGGACGATGCCGAGATGAGCGCGAACGAAGCCGCAGAACAGAGCCAATGTTGGAATGCGTTCTCCACCAGAGGCGCCGCCGAACAGGCGCGTGTCGCGTGTCAGCGTGCTTGGTGTCAGAGCGAGTGCGAAGTGCCGTAAACGCATTACGCGACGAAGGCGCCGAGTTTGCGGAAGCGCTGGTAGCGGTCTTCGCGGATGCCTTCGCGGGAAAGTGACGAGAGTTGCGTCAGGGTGGCGTAGAGCGCGCGATCCAGGCGTTTTGCGGCGTCGTCGTGATCTTGGTGGGCGCCGCCGGGCGGCTCTTCCACGATTTGATCGGCGATGCCGAACTCGAGCAAGTGAGGGGCGGTGATTTTGAGCCGCGCCGCCGCGTCTGGCGCGCGTTCCGCGCTCTTCCAAAGGATCGCGGCACAACCCTCAGGGGTGATTACCGAGTAGTAGCTGAACTCGAGCACCAGCACGCGATTGGCGACGCCTAGCGCGAGCGCGCCGCCGGAGCCGCCTTCGCCGATCACGGTGGTGATGATCGGCACGGTCATGCGCGACATCACTTCGATCGAGGCGCCGATCGCTTCGCTCTGGCCGCGTTCTTCCGCGCCGAGGCCGGGGAACGCGCCGGGCGTGTCGACGAAGGTGAAGATCGGCAAATTGAAGCGCTCGGCGAGCTCGTACATGCGGATGGCTTTGCGGTAGCCCTCCGGGTTCGGCATGCCGAAGTTGCGCAACATTTGCTCTTTGGTGTTGCGCCCCTTTTGATGACCCACGACGACTACGCTGCGGCCATGGAATTTGCCGACGCCGGCAATGATCGACGAATCTTCGGCGAACGCGCGATCGCCGTGTAGCTCGACGAAATCCACGATCAGGCGCTCGACGTAGTCTTTCGTGTACGGGCGATTCGGGTGGCGCGAGAGCTGCACCTTCTGCATCGGTGACAGCTTGGCGAAGACTTCGCGCGCGAGCTTCGCGGCCTTGTCTTCCAGTCGATGTAGCTCGGAGCCGAAACGATCGTCTTCGTTCGCCAGCTCTCGCAGCTCGCGCACGCGCGTGATGAGCTCGACGACCGGCCTCTCGAAGGCAAGAACATGCGCCATTGAAGGCGCGACTTTGGCGTGAGTTTTTGCTGGTGTCGAGGATTTCGCGCAGCGCGCCGCGTCACGCGGCAGAGGC
>DASYCL010000241.1:0-6367 GCA_036500245.1 Polyangiaceae bacterium
AGACTTCGCTGCCAATCACGCAACCGAGCGGAGCGCAGCGCAGCTTCACGGCGCAGTCGCTCTCGCCGCTGCAAAGCGCGACCGGAAAACGGCCGAGCGGTTGCCAAGTGACGCCGCCGTCCAAAGATTCCCAGGTTTTTCGCGTAGTCGGCGTGAGCGCGAACGCGCGCATCCCGACTGCGGAGACAATCGCGCGTTCGTCCGGCGGCTTCGAGCCCGAGAGCATGCGCCCTTGTTCGTCGACGACGATCAACGAGCGACTGCGGCGATCCGCGACGACGAGGGCGAGCGAGCCGTCCTCGGCCGCTGCGAATGACTCGAGGTGCAGGGTCGACTGCGAGCGCTCCCAGTATTGGTCTTCGTCGTCCGCGTCGGCGCGCACCAGATCGAGATCGCGCACTTCGAAGCTCTTACCGCCGTCGCGCGAGACGAACACGGCGAGCGCAGAGGTCTTGGTGCGCCGACCGACCGCGTAGGCCGTGCGCCCGTCGAGCGAAAAGATCACGCCGAGCGCGCTGTCCGCGAGCGACGGCGTCGCGGCCGCGAAGAACTCGAACTTCGTGCGCTTCGCTTTTGCGTTCGTGGTCCGATTCTTGGGCGGATTTTCCTCGGGCGGCGTTTCGCGGCGGAAAAAGACACCGCTCACGCCGCAGCCCGGGCTCGTTTGCGCGCACAAGCCACTCGCGACCAAAGTGCCGTGCTCGCCGAGCGCGAAGTGGAACTGTTCCGGATTGCCGAATGCCGTGAACGGTTCGAGCTCGAAGTGGTTGCCGCCGGAATCGCTACGAAAGAACGTCACTGGCACGCTGCCGGTGTCGGTCGAGCCGGAGAAGCAAGCGAGCTCCAAGAAATTGTCGAAGCCGGCAAGCCGCGCGCTCCGGCAGCCTTTGAGTTCGGGCACCGGCTTCTGTTCGAGTTTGCCGTCGAGCGGGCCTTGCCAGAGTTCGTAGTCGCTCGGATGCGCGGGCGGAGCCGAAATTTCGAGGTAACGCGAGCCCTCGATGATCGCGCGACCGCTCGCGAGCGCGTTCGCGTCGGGGCCGCGCGGAGGATGATCGCTGCTGGCGATGACGGGTGGATTGGGTTCCGCACCTGGCTCAAGGTGTGGCGGCTCGGGCACGAAACGATACGGCCCGAGTACGCTGTCGACTCGCAAATGTCCGCTCGGTGTGCGCGAGAGCGAGAGCACGCCGTGCGTCTTCTCGGGCAAGGCTGACCAAGTTGCACCTTCATCGCGCGAGAGCCAGAGCGCTTCCGGAATCGCCAGGGCGAGGCCCGTGCCGTCGCTCGCGAGCTCGACATCGGCGAAAGCCACGTGCGCTGGCCCGACCGTGGCAAACGACGCCGCGCCGTCCGCGCTGCGCGAAAGCGAGTGATCGGCCGGGATGCCGATGATCGAGTGGCGCGCGGCAGTCACGCGCACGAGCGGTTCGAGCGGCGCGCTCGAGCGCAAGAATTTTCCGAGCGGGTCGCGCGCTTCGTAGCTCGTGCCACTTTCGCCGACGAAGTAGTAGCCGTTGTCGCTGTCGAGCACCGCGATCAGATCTTCGGGCGCGAGCGTCGCGCCGGCTGCGAGTGAATGCGCGCGCGGATCCAAGACCCAACGTTCGCCGCGCTTGCCCGCGAAGAGCACGCGGCCGTCCGCGAGCTTGCGCTCCGCCCGTACCGGCGCTTGGCGCGACGGGTGATAACGCCAGGTCGCCGGCGTCGCGTAGGAAGGCGCGAGCGCGACGCTCGAAAGCAGTAAATTTTCCCCATGCGCGGGCGATCTTGCCGGTTCGCTGCCGCAACCGAATCCAGCGAGCGAGCAAAGCGAAAAAAGCGTCAGTGCGCCGAGCGCACGCCTCATTTGCTCTCCGCTTTGGCAGCGCGATCGTAGTCGGCGGCGGACTTTTCGATCAGATCCAAGTCGCGCGCGGCCTTCTCGGCTTCGGCTTCGAGCTTCGCGGTGAACAGCGTGAGGCCCCAGATGCCGTTCTCGCGCCGACGAAATGGGTAACGCGTGCCGCGCGCGGTCTCGACCGTCGCGCGCTCGCCTTGAATCTCGATTTTGCCGATGCCGGACATGTCGCGTCGCAGCCGATTCATCCAGCCGTTGCGTCGCGCGTAGATCGCGAAGACGTCGGCGCCGTCCGGCGCTGCCGCTTCTTCGGCAAAGGAGTCGGCGAGCTTCGATCGCTCCGGCTCCGGGAAACTCGCGAGCACCCGGTCGCGCGTCTTTTTGCGATAATCACGGATCGTATAACAAGCGTGCTGCGCGCGTGTTTCCGTATAGGCGAAGAAATCTTGGGCGCGCCCGCGATTGACGGCGATGACCACCCGCACGTACGCCCCCTCCGGCGTGCGATCGCTCGGGAAAGTGAGGCGGGCCCAAGCGGCCGCGAGCAGCAGCACGCCGGCGGCCGCGCAGATCGCGAGCAGCAAAATGCGCCGCGCCGTCCAGCGCGTGCCAGCACGATCGCGCTTGCGCGTAGATTGCGCAGCCGATGGAGGCGCGCTCGAAGGCGGCGGGGGCGAAAGGCGCGCGGCGTCCGAGGTCATGTGGCGGCAACAGCTTAGAACGAATCTCGCTTTCCAGCCTGTCAGGAAAGTGTTAGCGGGCGAAGGATGTGGCAATCGGCGGCCGTGGCCGTCATCGTTCCCTGTTACCGCGAAGCGCGCCTGATAAAACGCACGATTTCCGGCATTCCTGCCTTCGTCGATCGCATCGTGGTGGTCGACGACGCGAGCGACGATGGCACCGCGGAGACCGTGCGCGCTTTGACGGACCCGCGCATCGAACTCGTCGTCCATGCGGAAAATCGCGGCGTGGGCGCGGCGATCGTGAGCGGCTACCGTGCGGCGCTCGCTGCCGGCGCGGACGTGCTTGCGGTGATGGCCGGCGATGCGCAGATGGATCCCGCGGATTTGCCGCGCGTGGTCGCGCCGGTCGCGCTCGGGCGCGCGAGTTACGTGAAGGGCAATCGCTTTTTGCATGCGCGCGTTTCGGATATGCCGCTCGCGCGCCGCGTCGCCGGGAAATTGCTCGCGCTCGCGACGCGCGCCGCGACTGGGCTCAGTATCGATGATTGCCAGTGCGGTTACACGGCGATTTCGCGCGCGGCCGTGCTCGCGCTGTCGCTCGACGATCTGTGGCCGCGCTTCGGTTACCCGAATGACTTGCTCGGCATGCTGGCCGCACGCGGATTCGTCATCGAAGAAGTGTCGGTGCGACCGGTTTATGGTGACGAGCAAAGCGGCGTCAGGCCCTGGCACGCGCTCACGATCTTGGGTTTGATCGCGCGGCGCTACGTGCGACAATTGCCGGCCCGCCGCGCGCTGCCCGAAGCGCTACGCGCGGATCGCGCGATCGACGATTTGCTCAGCGAAGCGGAGTGAGTGCGCGAGATCGAAGACTTCGTCGAGCTCGCTCGGCGAGAGTAGCTTCGATACGTCCGGATCTTCGCCGAGCAGCGCGCGAAATTGGCCTTCGCCTTGGAACGCTTTCATCGCGTTTCGTTGCACCAGCACGTAGGCGTCTTGGCGGCCGTAACCTTTGCCAATCAGCGCGAGCAAGACGGCTTCGCTGAAGAACAGCGAACCCGAGCGCTCGAGGTTCCGCTTCATGTTTTCGGGGTAAACGACGAGCCCTTCGACGAGGCCGGTGCAGCGCTCGAGCATGAAGCCGAGCGTGGTCGTCGCGTCGGGGGCCAGCATGCGTTCGACGGAAGAGTGCGAAATATCGCGTTCGTGCCAGAGCGCGACGTTCTCGAGCGCGGGCGTGACCGCGCTCCGGACCACGCGCGCGAGCCCGCATAGATTTTCACTCAGCACGGGGTTCCGCTTGTGCGGCATGGCGCTCGAGCCTTTTTGGCCCGCGGAAAAGCGCTCCTCGGCTTCGCTGACTTCGCTGCGTTGCCAGTGACGCACGTTGGTTGCGAAGCGCTCGATGGCCGCGGCGAGCAGCGCCATGGCTTCGAAAAAGCTCGCGTGCCGATCGCGCGCGACGACCTGCGTCGACACGGTTTCCGCCGTAAGCCCGAGGCTCGCGAGCGCGCGCTCTTCGAGCTCCGGTGACAAGTGCGCATAAGTGCCGACCGCGCCGGCGATTTTGCCGACCGCAATTTCTTGGCGCGCGCGCGTGAGTCGCAGTCGCCCGCGTTTGATTTCGGCGAGGTGACCCGCAAGCACGATCCCGAATGTGACGGGCTCGGCGCTGATGCCGTGCGAGCGCCCGATTTGCGGCGTCTTCGCGTGCTCTTTGGCGCGCTTGGCGAGCGCGGCGATCAACGCGTCCGTGCGCTCGAGCAAGAGATCGGCGGAGCGCGCGAGTTGAATCGCGAAGCTCGTGTCGAGCACGTCGCTGGAAGTCATGCCGCGGTGGAGCCAGCGTGCGGGCTCACCCGCGAGCTGTTCGACGTGCGTCAGGAACGCGATCACGTCGTGGCGCGTCGTGCGCTCGATCTCGTCGATTTTAGCCGGGTCGAGCGTAATGTTTTTGGCGCGAATCGCGGCGGCGGTGCCCTTCGGGACCAAGCCTTCCGTCTCCATCGCTTGGCAAGCGGCGAGCTCGACGTCGAGCCAGATGCCGTAGCGGGTTTGATCGGACCAGAGCTCGGAAAATGCCCGGGGCGTGTAGCGCGGAATCATCTCTCAATGCGTGCGTAACAGAGCTGCGACCGAGCCGCCATAGGCGAGGGCCGCAACACGACGCCGAAGGCTTTGCCGCCCACCGCGTCACGCGTGACCATCAAAAATATCTCAGGATCTCGGCTTGCGCTGCTTCACGTCTGCATAGCCTTGTCCCGCGGGCTTGCCTTTGCCGACCGGGAGCGCGGTGCGGCTCCAGCCGGGGACGGTGCGGCCGAAGGCGTCTTTGCCGGCGTCGAAGCCCGCGCTTTGATCGGAGAGCTGCGTGAAGCCGGATTTGGCGAGCATTTCGACGGCGCGTTTCGAGCGCCCGCCCGCTTTGCAACCGACGACGAGTGGTTCGTCTTTGCCGAACGCGCTCTCCATCACGCTCAGAAATTCCGGATTGGGCACGAGCCCGACCGGGCCGGCGTTGAGCAGCGGGACATTCAGTGCGCCTTCAGGGTGGCCCTCTGCGAATTCAGGCTCGCTCCGCACGTCCACATAGAGGTGGCCTTGCTTCAGTAATTCCGCGGCTTCTTCGGGAGTGACGGCTTTGACTTCTGCCACGAGGTGCTCCGTTTCAGGCGAAATTCGGGTGTACCACCCGAGACCTACGCTGACAAATCACGCTCCGCGGCTGCGCGAGCGCGGCCTGAGACGTGCTACATGCGTGAGCTCAGCCTCTCGAAATCCGACTCAGAGCCCGCGCGTGCCAGGTTCCACCCTTACCGACCAGCAGATCCGCATCGTTCCCCTCGGTGGGCTCGGCGAAATCGGGATGAATTGTTTTGCGCTCGAACAGTCGAACGGCATCGTGGTGGTGGACTGTGGCGCGGCCTTCGCCGATGACGACGTGGGCATCGACGTTTGGCATCCGGATTTCAGCTGGCTGATTGCGCAACGCGAGCGCATCGCCGGCGTGTTTCTGACGCACGGCCACGAAGATCACGTCGGCGCATTGCCGTACCTGCTCGAAGACCTCGATGTGCCGGTGTGGGGACCGCCGCACGCGCTCGGCATCGCAAAAAAACGGCTCGCCGAGCACGACTTCGAGCCGCACGAGCTCGATCTCCGCGAAGCGCACGCAGGTCGAACGTATGACGTCGGACCGTTTCAAATCGAGCCGGTGCGCGTGGCGCATTCGATCGTCGAAGCGAGCGCGCTCCACATCCAGAGCGCGGCCGGCAGCATCTTGCACACCGGAGATTTCAACTTCGATCCGGACCCGCCCGACGGTGAACCGACCGACGAAGCGCGCTTGCGCGAGCTCGGCGACGCCGGCGTTTCACTCTTGCTCAGCGACAGCACCAACATCGATGTACCGGTGCGCACGGGCTCGGAGCGCGGCGTCGGCGCTGCGCTGGAAGAGCTCGTGCGCGAAGCGCCGGCGCGCGTCGTGATCGCGATGTTCGCGAGCAACATCCAGCGCCTGATTTTGCTCGGCGAGATCGCACAGCGCACGAATCGCAAACTGTGTTTGTTCGGGCGGAGCCTCGAGACGCAATACGCCGTGGCGTCGCAAATCGGGCGCGTGTCTTGGCCGAGCGACTTGCTCGTGCCGGGCGACAAAGCCGCGGAATTGCCGCGCGAGCGCCTGCTCGTGCTCGCCGGCGGCACCCAAGCCGAGCGCAACTCGGCGTTGAAGCGCTTGTCCGCGGGCACACATCACCTGCTGAAGCTCGCCGAAGGCGACACCGTGATTTTTTCGAGCCGGATCATCCCGGGCAACGATCGCCCCGTGTTCGCGATGATGAAT
>DASYCL010000242.1:0-9436 GCA_036500245.1 Polyangiaceae bacterium
CAGCGCGGCGCTTGGCAGACGCCGCCCGAGCAGACCGAGCTCGCGCAATCTGCGCCTGCGTTGCAGCCGAGACCCGTCGCGCAGCCGTTGCAACCGCCGCCGCAATCGACAGCGGTCTCGCCGCCGTTTTGCGTGAAATCCGTGCAGGTCGCGGTGGCGCAGCTCTGCTGCATGCAGACGCCGCTGTCGCAATCTTGGCCGCTCGCGCAGGTCGCGCCCGTGCTGCAACCCAGGCAGCTCGCGCCGCCGCAATCGATGCCGGTTTCATCTTGATTCAAGAGCGAATCGTGGCAGCTCGCGCTGCCGCAGCGGCCGCTCGTGCAGGCGCCGCTGGCGCAGTCGCTCGCGACCAGGCAAGCGCCGCCCGCGGCGCACGGGCCGCAGACCGCGCCGCCGCAATCAGTGTCGGTCTCGCCCGAATCGAGCGTTTGGTTTCGACACGAAGCCGGCACGCAGCGCCCGCTCTCGCAGATACCGGTCGCGCAATCGCCGTCAACGTCGCAGGTTAGACCCATCGCACATTTGCCGCAGTTGCTGCCGCCGCAGTCGACGTCACTCTCGTCGCCGTTCTTCAGGCCGTCATTGCACTTGGCCTCGCTGCAGCGGCCGGACGTGCACACGAAGCTCAGGCAGTCCTCGTTGAAACGGCAATCGCTGCCGGACGGGCAGCGATTCGGCGAGCACGTTTCGCCGCAGTCGGTGTCGGATTCGTTGCCGTTGCGCACGCCGTCGTCGCATTTCGGCGCGGCGCAGGCGCCGCCGCCGCACACGCCCGAGTTGCAATCGCTCGGCACGAGGCAGGTCTGGCCGGTGACGCAAGGCGTGCAGCTGCCGCCGCAGTCGATGTCGCTCTCGTCGTTGTCTCTTTGGCGATCGGCGCAGCTGAGCGCGGTGCTCGCGCTCGAAAAGTTGTAGTCCGGGAAGCTGCACGCGGCCGCGCCGCAGATGACGAGAACCAAGCCGCTCAGCGCGAAACGCGCGAAGCGCGCGGCTTGTTCGATTCGGCGTGTCATGCGTTGGCTGAAGAAACGAAAAAGCGCGAATGCTGTGAACGGGCAAGGCGTGGCTCGGATGAGCCCGAAACTACACGGCGCGCCGCTCAGTAAAATTAGGGTTTTTATCGAGAAGTCGTCGTCGACTTTTCGCGCGCGCGCGCCACAAGGACAGCGTTCGATGCTAGCACTCGCAAATACGCGAGACAAAAGTCAGCGGGCTGAGTGAATGAGGGTGTGTGTAAGTACGGACACGCCCTTACCAAACGACGAACCATTGCTCGGCAAGGCGCGAGGCCCCGTGTTACGCTTTAATATTCACGTGTTCTTACGTTCGCTTGTAGTCGTCTCGCGTCCGTCGTGTTTCGTGCTCGCGCTCTCTGCGGCGAGCGCCTGCAACGTGTACAGCCCGGACTTGATGGACCGCGGCGCGCTGTCTTCCGCCGGCGAAACCGCTCAAGGTGGCGATGCAATCGGTGTCGCTGGCGGCAACGCGGGGGCGAGTGAAACCGGCGGCAATTCCGGACTCGGTGGCGCGAGTGGAAGCGGCGCAGGCAGCGCGCAAGGTGGAAGTGCGCCCGCGGCAGGCAGCGGCGGAAGCAGCGCGGGCGCAGGCGGCGCGGCGGGGTCCGCCACGGCCGGTGCCGGCGTCGGCGGTTCGGCGGGCGCGACGAACCTCGACTTGATCGACAACCTGGAAGACAACGACGGTTCGATTCATCTCGTCAATAATCCGAAGCGCGACGGCATTTGGGACAGCGGCAACGATGGCGCCGCTTCATCGCCGAGCGGCGTGCAGACACCCTTGCCTGGCCACTTCAAACCGCTAGCGCTGCTCGCCGCGGATGCGCCGTACGTCGGCGACAAATACGCGGCCTATTCCAAAGCCACCGGTTTCACGCAGTACGCGTTCATGAACGTCTCGATGCGCAGCTGGCCGAGCTACGACACGACGTATCCGAAGTACGACGCCAGCGCGAACAAGGGCATTCAGTTTTTGGCCAAGGCCGGCAAAGGCTCTTCGCTCGGCGTGCGTGTTCGCTTCATCAGCGGGGACACGGATCCGCGCGGTGGGAAGTGCAAACTCCCGACCGACATGCCCGCGCCGACGCCGAGCGAGCTTTGTTACAACCACTACTACGCGCCGGTCACGCTCTCGAACGACTGGGCAACGTACACGCTCGACTTCACGACCGACTTCTTCCAAGGCACCGACGGCATGGTCAATGCCACGATTGATTTGAAGGAGCTGTATGGCTTCGAATTCTATTTCGGGCCCAGCGACGACTACGAGATTTGGGTGGACGATCTGTATTTCGTGAAGAACTAATGCTCTGTCTCAGAAGCAATGCGGGCACAGCTCGCACTTGCTGCGCCCGGTCCCATGCTGCTCGTGGACCTCGTTCGATTCAGTACACCATCGAGTAGCGTAGGCGAATGGACCGCATGCGAGTGTCATAATCCGATCGGCCTCCAACGTGGAGCTCGGCGTCGGACGCGACGAGCTTCACCATGGCCTGATTGAAGCCAAGCGGCATCGCCACGTAGGCCGCGTATTGAGTGTGCTTGTCGAAGGTCTCGCTGTCGTCGGAAAGGTCTTCTGTGTGATTCGCGCCGAATCCGAGCTTGAGGCTTTGCTGAAACGCGAGCGTACCCAGATCGAATTCGAAGTAGCCGCCGTAGCTTTGCCGCGTGTCGGCACTTTGAGCGAGAGGCGGGGTCGCGCTGTTGGTCTTATTGCGTTGGCGTCCGAAATTGAAGCCGGCTTCGATCGGGCTAAAGGCAATCACTGCGCCCCCGGCATAGCCAGTCTTTGACTGGTGCCCGCAAGTCGGGCAGCCGGAGTTGTCGAGCGCTGGATTGATCACGCGTGTTTCAGCGGCGGCTGAAAGGCTGAGGATGGAGTAAGTGAAGTTCAGTGCAGGCCGCACGCCGAACGTGTTCGAGGTGCCCTCTTTGCCGTACTCGGCGAGCATCTCGAACCCCAAATATTTGATCGGGTAAAGGTGCAGTGCGACGCGACCCGCTTGCTCGCGATAGAAAATATCGTCCGCTTCGTAGACGTGCGGTCCAAACGTGCCGCCTTCGTAGGGGCCGGTTTTGAGCGCGCCTGTGTCTTCCAACGTGTAGAGATCGTAGCCGAGGCCTTTGCGGTACACGCGCCAGCTCATGAAGCGGCCGGCCATCAAATCCCACCATGGACCCTGGCCAATCTGCGCGAACACGTCGTCGGCGTTGATTTGGTACTGATTGTTCTCCCGCAACCAAGCGACCGTTTGCCCGACGCCGCGAATATAAAAATCATGGCCGAGATCTTTGGTCAAAACGCCACCGAGCACGAAGCGGCCGCGGAAGTCGTAGAAGCTCTCGGGCGTCTGAGTGTCTGTTGAGTAGGTATAGCGCGCGCGACCGATGTCGACCTCTATGCCGCCGTGCAGTTCGAGATCGACGGTGCTCGGCACTGCGCTGTCGCGTTGCCACGGTGGTAAGCCAGGCGGCGGACGTTGCAGCGGTTTCTCCTCGGGCGCCGTCGTGGTGGTCGTGAGCGGAGGCGGTGAAGTTGGATTCGTGCGCTCAGCGGTGGCCTTTTGCTGCTCTTCTGGTTTCGTGGGTTTCGCCGGAGTGCCCTCGTCGCTCGGAGTCGCCTCTTCCTCGTCATCGTCGCCCGCTCCCGCCGCGAGTGCGGGGTGTACGACGAACACGCTCGAGATCGCGCTGGCGATCGCGGCGAGCCGGATCGAGTAGGTCAAACGACTGAGTAGGGATTGGGGGCGGAGCACTGAGGTTTTCACGGCGATTGGTTCCTGTTTCTTTCTGTGTGGCGGTGCAGCTTGGCCTGACGAGCGCACAGCGCCTCGCCTCCTTGCCCACCAGAGCTCGAGTCACGGTGAGTGCGACGCCCGAGTACGAGCGCCGCACTCACGACGATCAGCGCGTCAATTCGCGGCGATCGAGAAGCTGGCCTTCTGCAGATTCGCGTCCATCGGATCGGAGCTGCCCGCGACGATCAGATCGTACATGTAGCCCGTTGGCTCGAAGCTCCAGCCGTTGATGTTCTTCGTTCCGTCGTAGTACGCGATGTACGACGCCGGCACGCTCAGTTGAACGTCTTGGCTCATGCCCGCAGGGATGTGAACGCGCGTGAACGCTTTGAGCTCTTTCTTGGGGCGACGAACGCCGGGTGCCGCTGTCGGGTCACCCACGTAGAGCTCGACGATCTCATCGCCGTCCATCATGCCGGTGTTTTGCACCGTGACCTGCACGTTGAGGCGGCCCGTGCGGCTGATCGCGTTCGAGCACAAGATCTTCAGGTTCGAATACTTGAAGGTCGTGTAGCTCAAACCGTAGCCGAACCAGAAGCGCGGCGTCAGGCCTTGGGCCTCGAACTTGCGATAACCGTGCAGGTAGTCGAACGTCATCGCGTTCGCGTTGTTGTTCTGGAACGACGGGTAGTCGGTTTCCTTCTCGGCCACGGTGAACGGCAGCTTGCCCGAGAAGTTCGCCTTGCCGGTGAGCAGCTCTGCGACCGCGTTGCCGCCTTCTTGACCGGGATAGAAGGTCTGAACGATGCCCTTGGCGCTGTTCATCCAGTCTTCCATCACGATCGCGCTGCCCACGTTGAGCAGCACGATCAGGTTCGGGTTTGCTTGCGCCGCGGCGTTGATGAACGCACTCGGCTTGGTTCCGCTCCAGTGCAGGGGATGAGGACCGGCAAGGTTCAGGTTCTGACGATCCGCGCCGTTGTCGAAGGCTTCGCCTTCGTCTTCGTGCGCCATCGACACGATCACGATCGCGATGTCGGCCTTGTTTGCGTCGGCCGAATTGGCGCTCTGCGTCACGGTGTAGCCGAGCGTCTTCAAGCCCGCGGCGTAGGAAACCGCGTAAGGCGGCGTGGTGTTCGAGCTACCGCGATCGCCGAGGCCCGACGCGGCGCCCTCGGTTCCGACCTTGCTCGCGTCCGGCAGATTGTTGTCCGGGCCGAGCAAGATGATCGATTTGCCAGCGGGGATCGGCAAGATCGAGGAGTTCTTGAGCAGCACCGCACCTTCGAGCGAGGTCTGCTTCGCGATTGCGATGTGATCCGTGTTCTGGACGATGGCGGCATTCATCGGGCTGTTCTGATAAGCCGTCGTGTTGTTCTTGAAGTGCTGGCGCGCATTCAAGAGCCGCGTGTCCGCTTGGACCACGGTGGCCGTCGTCACGGTGTTGTTGGTCAAATCGGTCGGCAACTGTTGGAACGCGCTCATGTCCGGCATTTCCAAGTCCAAGCCCGCGTTGATCGAGGCCGCGCCGTTGGCTTTGGTCGCCCACCAATCGGATACGACGTAGCCCTTCCAGTTCCACTCGGTGCGCAAGATGTCCGTGAGCAGATGGTGGCTCTCGGTGCACCAGTGACCGGTCTTGTCGGTTGCGCTGTCGGTGATGGTGATGCCGTTGTACGCCGCCATGATGCAAGCCGGGTCGGCCTTCTGCACGATGATGCCGAAGGCGCGCGTGTAGTTTTCACGCAAGGTCTGCTCGTCCATCTGCGCGTACGCGGTGTGGCGGTTGTTGTCGGTGTCGTTTGCTGCGAAGTGCTTTGGACACGCCATCACGTTTTTTTGCATACCAGCGGTGAACTGCGCGCCCATTTCGCCGACGAGCACCGGGTCCTCGCCGTACGTCTCTTGCGCGCGTGCCCAACCGGGGTGACGCAGCACGTTGATGGTTGGCGAAAGCGACGTATCGTATTTGTACGCGCGCATCTCTTCGCCTTGCGCCGTGCCGACCCTCAGCTCGAGCGCCGTATCCCAAGTTGCCGCGCGAGCTTCGGCCACGGCCCACGTGGTCGACTGCGCGCCCGTGAGCTGATGCACGCCGCGCGGCCCGTCGCGCATCGGCATGTCTTGGTAGCCCTGCGACGGGATGCCGGTCGCGTTGAAGTCACAGTCGTAGTTCGGGCAAACTTGGCCACCGTTCAAGATGTTGAGCTTGTCGGACTGGCTCAAGTTGGTGATCGTGGTGGTCACTGTCGGATCGATCGGGTCGAGCATATTCGCCCGCGTGAACGGATCTTTTTGGCAGCTGGGATCGTCCTGCGCGACCATCATCATGCCGCCGGTGGTCGTGCCGGAGCCGCCGGTGGTCGTGCCGGAGCCGCCAGTGGTCGTGCCGGAGCCGCCAGTGCTGGTGTCCGCACCGGAGCTGGTGCTGTTTCCAGTGCTTGAATCTCCGGCAGCGGCAACCGGGTTAGTCGGCGTGAGCGAGCACGCGAGCGGCAAAGTCGCGCCGATCGCGAGCACGAGCGCGCCGCCGGCCACGGCTGGGAGGTACTTCTTTTGTTTATTGTTCGTGGTTCGCATGTTGAGTGCGCCTCTCTCTTTTTTATTTCACGCAAGCTGGGAGTGCCGACGCAGCGTGGAAGCCGCTGTCGATGAGCACGGGTTTGACGTTGTCTGAAGTGACGAGCACGACGGGCACCGCCACCACGGGCACGCCTGATGAATCGGTTTTCGCGTCCACGGTTTTGCCGTGTACGAGCGCATCCGCGACGGTCGCGGCTTCTTCTGCGAGCGGCTGGATGTCCTTCAAGATTTCGATCGATTGTTTCTTTTCACAGACGTAGTTCACGTTCGCCGCGTCCGCGTCCGCGCCCGCGATGAAGATGCCTTTGCTGCCGAGGCCTGCGGCTTGCACGGCTTGCACGGCGCCGCGCGCCATGCCGCTGTTGTTGGCCAAAATCGCCTGGATATTGCCCTTGGTTTTGGCGATCGCGTCTTCGACCGTCTTGAGCGCTTGTTCGGGCGACCAGGCGTCGTTGTTCTTCTCCATCACGATCGTGATCTGGCCCTTGTCGATGTAGGGCTTGAGCGTGTCGGCGTAGCCGCGCGCGATTTCCATCGCGACGCTGTGACCCGATTGGCCGTCGAGCAAGACGTAGTTGCCCTTGCCGCCGGTGGCTTTGACGGCTTCTTGAGCTTGAATCACGCCCACGCGATAACTGTCGTGCGCGACATAGAAGTCCGCGCCTGGGATCGAGCGATCGTAGGCGACCACTTTGGCGCCCTTGGCGTGTGCTTTCGCGACGTAGCCGCCTGCCGCGGCGCTGTCGGTCGGTTGAATCACGAGCACGGCCGCTTTGCGCGAGAGCGCGTCTTCGACTTGCGAGAGTTGGCGCGCGTTGTCGTTGTCGGCGGAGAGCGTGAACGCGGCGAGGCCCTTTTGACTCGCCAGGTTCTCGAAGTACTTCTGATCTTTCTTGTAGCGCTCTTCTTGCAGCGTACTGAGCAAGAACGCGACGCGGTTGTTCGGGCTGTCGATCGTCGCCGCTTGGGCTTCGTTTGTGCCGGTTTTCCCCTTACAAGCGCCGATCGCGCCGCACAGGAGCACCCCCACAAAAAATCTAGAGCAAAACAGAGTGTTCATTGAGCTTCCGAGCGGATGGCGAGTGAGTCGAGGGTGGAGGCGCCGAGCAAAATCGCGCCGGTGAGGATCAACTGCCAATTCGAGTTGACGTTGAGCAGGTTCATGCCGTTCGACAGCGTGCCGAAGATGAGCGCGCCGAGCAGCGTGCCGAGCATCGTCGCGCGGCCGCCCGAGAGGCTGGTGCCGCCGATCACGACCGCGGTGATCACGTGCAGCTCGCGGATCAAACCCATGTTGCCGGGCGTGACACCGTTGGTGCGAGCGGCGGAGATCATCGCGGCGACCGCGGTGAGCACCGCGGTCATCAAGTAGACGATGACTTTGACGCGCGTGACCGGGATGCCGGAGAGGCGCGCGGCTTCTTGGTTACCGCCGATCGCGAAGGCATAGCGACCGACGCGGCTCGCGCGCAGCATCAAGCCGCCGAGCGAGACGAGCACGCCCGCGATCAAGACGGGCACTGGCATGCCGTCTTGGTAAATCGCGAGCAATAGGCCGAAAACCAGCGTCATTGCTCCGGCTTGAGCGGCGAGCGCGAGGTTACTTTGCGGCGGCAAACCGAACGCGCGCCGGCGCCGCTCGCGCGTGAACAAGACGAGCATGCCGATGGCGTAGCCAATCGTGCATACCGCGAACGCGGCGCCTTCGGGGATTTGTCCGCCGACCCAAGCGAAGTCCGGCGCCATCGGCGAGAGACCGCGCGCGTCCGAGAGCAAGAGCGCGAGACCGCGATAAGCGAGGAAGCCGCTCAGCGTGGCGATGAACGGCGGAATGCGCAGGCGCGTGACGAGCAGGCCGTGCCAGAGTCCGACGATCACCGAAATGCCGATCGCGGCGAGGATCGTGATCCAGCCGGGCAAGTGATGATCGATTTGCAGCGTCGCGGCGACCACCCCGAACAAGGCCATGCCGGCGCCGACCGACAGATCGATGCCGCCCGTGAGCACGACGAAGGTCATGCCTACGCCGATGATCACGATCTCGGCGACCTGCGCCGTGACGTTGCTCAAGTTGCCGGAAGTGAGGAACGCTTCGCGCGTGTCCGGGTGGAGGGCGAGGCCGAACCAAAGCAGGAACAAGACCCCGGCCGTGCGAAGCGTGCGCGAGTTCAAGAGCTCCGCGAACGCGGGCTGCGACTTCGAAGTGGTGCTGGGAATGGCGGCTTGAGTCATGGCCTAGGCTTGGAGGCTCGAAGTGGCGGACTGAGGGTTGCGGCGCGCGTCGCCGTTCGTGGGCGCGGCGATGGCGCTCGCACCGGTGCTGAGTTCGACGATCGCGTTCTCGGTCGCGTCGGCCGCGCTGATTTCACCGACGGGACGGCCGTGGCAGAGCACGATGATGCGCTGCGCGAGTCGAAGCACTTCGACGAGATCCGACGACGCGAACAAGATCGCGACGCCCTTTTGCGCGAGGCCTTCGAGGATGCCGTAAATCTCTTCACGCGCGCCGACGTCGACGCCGCGCGTGGGTTCGTCCAAGAGCAGCACCTTCGGCGGATGCTCGAGCCATTTGCCGAGCACGACTTTTTGCTGATTGCCGCCGGATAGCGTGGAGACGACCGCGCTCGCGTCTCCGCGAATGCGCAGCGAGCGAATTTGCCGCTCGGCGAGCCGCGCTTCGCCGACATCGTCGACGAGGCCGAAGCGTGCGCCGTCGCCCATGACGTCCCGCGAGGCGAGCGAGGTGAGCGCGAGGTTTTCCGCGACGCTCATCCCGAGCACGAGCCCGCGCCCTTTGCGATCTTCTGGCACGAACGCGAGGCCTTGGCGGATCGCGGCGATCGGTGAATCGAGCGCGGCGAGCTTGCCGTCGAGCACGACTTCTCCGCTCGAGCCCGCGCGCGCGCAGCCGAACAGCGACGAAAGCAGGGCCGTGCGCCCCGAGCCCATGGCGCCGCACACGGCCACGATTTCACCCGGTTGCAGGCTGAGCGAGACACCGGCGACCACGAAGCGACGCTCGTCCGTCTCGTCTTGCTTGTGTTCGTTGTGGGTCATGACTCGGTTCACGTGAAAATTGTTCAACGTGAGCACGGGAGT
>DASYCL010000243.1:0-10512 GCA_036500245.1 Polyangiaceae bacterium
CTATTGAGGCGCTCGAGCTCGAGTCGAATCTCTTCGGCGATCCGGGTCGCGAGCTCGGGCTCGAGCGACGCGCCACCGACCAATTCGATCGCGATCTCGAGCGCAGCGTTTTGATCGTCGTCGTGGCGCACTTGCATCACGAACTTGCCGGTCACGAGCGGGGCAAACGCGCGCGCCTCGAGGGCGGGTGAGACATTCTCGGGATAGACGTTCGCGCCGTAAAACGAGATCGCGAAGCTCGAGCGCCCGAACACGTAGACGAACGGCAGCGCGCGCACCTTCGCCGGAGCTTCGCCGAAGCCGCGAGCGCTCACGAACTCGAGCATCTGCGCGAAAGGAATCACTCCGCCGCGGTAGAACCGCGCCAGGCCGTGAAGCGCTTGCTCGGATTTTCGGATCGGTGCCGAGGTGTGGTGAGCTCGTCATTCGAAGGCGAGGCTACTGGTTCGTAGACCCAAATCGAAACCCGTGCTCGCTCGCGGTTTTCGCTGCGGCGCGCCAAGCATCGCCGATTGGGCTCCTTGGCTGTCCTTGGCTCGAAATCAACGTCCGCAGATTTTTGGTTTTAGAGTGGAGCCGCCCGCCCGGACATTTTGCGCGCGCGCTGCTTTTTTTGACGATTTCACGGATTGCCCAACGACCAATTGCCCATGCGATTCCTGCGTCCCTCATGGTTGGCTATTTCGTCGGTCGTCTTGCTTGGGTTTGGTTGCTCGTCGACGGGCTCTGATTCCTCGTCGTCGGGCGGAAGCTCCGGCGCGATTGGCGTGAGTGGCAGCGGCGGAAACCCGACCGGCGCGTCCGGATCTGGCAACGGTTCCGGCGGCACGGTCGGTACGGGGGGTTCGGGCACGGTTGGCACAAGCGGTAGCGTCGGCGTGGCGGGCAATGCTGGAAACGGAGTCGGCGGAACGAGCGCGGCTGGTAACGGCGGAAGCGCCATGGGCGGCGCGGGAACGAGTGGCACCAGCGGCACGATAGGCGGCGCGTCCGGGAACGCCGGCAGCGGCGGTGCTGGTGCGAGCGGCGGCGGTGGAGCCGGCGGCAGTGGTGGCGGCACGCCGAGCGGCACTCCTCCGGGTGACATTGCCGTGGCAGCCGGCACGCCGATGGTTGCCGCACACTCGGTGACGCGCGCGATGTACGCCGCGTACAACGGCAAGCTCTTCCAAGTGTATCGACCCACGGACATGAAAACGCAAGACATCAACACGACCGGCGCGGGCGGCCTCGTGGATTTGAACGCCCTGAACACGTTCTGCGCGAATACGACCTGCACGGTCTCGAAGCTCTACGACCAATCCGGCAACGGCAACGACATGTCGCAAACCGCGGCTGGGAGTCGACCCACGGTCGGCTTTTGGACTGCGAGCAACGGCTCGAAATATCCGATCATCGTCTCGAAGGGCTACCAGTGGCTGCGAAACCGCAACCAGGTCTCGAAGATCCCCACTGGATCCAACCCGCAAACCGAATACTTCGTGGTGCACGGTGACTACGCAGGTCGTGCCGCGGGCACGAACGGCTGTTGTTACGACTACGGCAACATGGAAAATCACATCGGTGATGACGGCCCGGGTACGATGACCGCGCTCTACTTCGGTGACGCGACCGACTGGACTCAAGGCGCCGGCAATGGTCCGTGGGTGATGCTCGACATGGAGAACGGCGTGTTCGCCGGCGGTGGCGGGATCACGATCCTGCACCGTCTGCCGCAGAGTGAAAACGCGAGCGATCCGAGCCTCAAATTCGCGAGCCCGAACATCGTTACCGGACTCGCCAAAACCGATGGCAAGATGAACTTCGCGCTCAAGTACGGCAATGCTTCGAGCGGCACATTGAGCACGGCGTGGGATGGTTCGCTGCCCACCAACACGAATCCGACTTCGTACATCCCGCTCAAGCAGCAAGGCGGAATCTCGCTGGGTGAGGGCGGAGACGGCTCGGCCATGGGCACCGGGGCATTCTCCGAAGGCGCGATCATCGCCGCCGAGACGAGCGACGCGACGGACAACGCCATTCAGGCGAACCTGACCACGCTCTACAAGTAGGCGGCAGCGCTTGCGGCAATTCGATTCGCAGCGCGGGGGCCCGGATTTTTTAGCTGCCGGCCTGGTCGTGGTTCAGAATGTCGAGATATTCCTGATAGACATAGACCCGATTTCGGGGCTTCCCTGTCACCTCGTGCGCGATGCCGATCCGTTCGAGGTCATCGAGCGCTCGCGCGACAGTCGGCTTCGTAGTGCCGCACGCGATGGCCGCCTCTGGAACGCGGATTGCGATACGCGCTTTCAGATAGTCGTAGATGGCGACGTTCGTGTGCAGCGCGACTTGTTGGTAAATGGATCCTGCGCGAGAACGGCCGACTTTTCCGCGATCACGTTCGAAGAGGGCCATTAACTCGCGGACTTTTTCGACTGCCTCTTCTGCGACCGAGGCTACGCCATCAAGGTAGAAGGATAGCCAGTCTTCCCACGCGCCGTCAGTCCGTACGCGCTGGAGCAGTTTGTAGTACATCGATCGATGTCGCTTGAAGTGAAGGCTGACATAGAGCCATGGTCGGTCAAGCATGCCGAGCGCCACGAGCATCAATGGAATCAGCATCCGCCCGACGCGGCCATTGCCCTCGAGAAATGGGTGAATCGTCTCGAATTGTGCGTGGACTAGTCCGACCTTGAGAAGTGTCGGAACCTGCTTGGCGTGCATGAATTTCTCCAACGCGCTCAATGCTCCAATGACTTCGTGCGCGGGCGGCGGCACGAATGCCGCGTTGCCGGGCATGCTGCCGCCTATCCAATTTTGCGACTTGCGGAACTCGCCCGGGGCTTGCTCGTCGCCTCGCGTTCCGCTGACCAGTACCTTGTGCACTTCCCGAATCAGCCGCAGGCTCGGCGGGAGCGTAGCGAGCAATTCGATGCCCCGGTTTAGTGCACCGATGTAGTTCGATACTTCCCGAACGTCTTCGTTCGGAACGCCAGGTGCAACGCTGTTCTCGTGCAGCAGGAGGTCCGCGATAGATGATTGTGTGCCTTCGATTTGACTCGAGAGGACCGCCTCTTTGCGCACATAGCTGTAGAGCAGCTCGTCCGGCCCGGGAAGCAGTCGCCCAATCCCGTCCAAGCGTCCGAGCGCGACGCTGGCCCGCTCCAGCTTCTGCTGCATGGCCAAGTCGACTACCAACGGAGGATCAGGCGGCAGTGGCTTGGGCAAAAAAGCTCGATAAATGCCGATACCGCTTCCCTGCGGAAGCCAAGAGCCGGCGCGCCCTCGGTCGCTCTTGCTCGTCCCCGGCTTGGTAAAGGATCTCGACCTGGCCACAGAAACTAGTAAAGCATTGCCCCTCCAATTTTACTAGCATTGATCGTCTTCCCCTAGAACGTCGGATTCGCGTTCTCCGGCAGCACGTTGAAGGCGATGTTGATCGCGTCGATCGGGAAGCCGTCCGGGAAGCCGCTGTGTCCGGCGACGAGCGAATAGAAGCGGTGCGAGCCGCCGTACGGCGCGGTCGAGCTGTCGAGGTTCACGTAGTCGCCGACGAAGTTCATGCGCTGCATCGTGAACATGATGTCGCCGAATTGGCCGTCGTTGCCGCCGGTGAAGGCGTAGTAACGATCGATCGGCGTCGCTGACGGCGCATCGATCCAGGACGCGATATGCGCGACCGGGCAATTCACGTCGAATGGCGGATTGGTCGGATCGTATGGCCCCTTCGCCGGCCCGGTGCCGCAGGTGTTGTCGCGCGGACCGGATTGCGACACCGCGCGGTAGACGCGCAGCGCCGTCGCGAAGCACGCCGCGCTCTGTGCGCCATGCGAAAAACCGGTGAACGCTACATCGGACCAGCGCACGGCCTTGCCGTCTTGCGTGAGAAAATAACCCCAGCCTTCCCCCGGATAGGACGCCTCGAATGTAATCAAGGTCTGCAGCACTTGATTCATGATGCTCTTGTCCGGTGTGACCGTGCTTTGATCGCCGTGCGGCATGCCGTCGAGCGTGTTGAGCCGGCAGTTGGTGTCGAAGTCGCGACCGAGCGTCCAATCGTCGATGCCGGCGCAGCCGTTGATCGCGTCGATGCCGATCACGTGAAAGCCGCGCTTGCCGAGATAAGTTTGATAGCCGCCGCCGGTCACGCCCATGTCGATCACTAGCTTCGCGGCCATCGTCGCCGAACGGTTGTCCATGCCAGCGCTCTTGCCTGCGGGCGTGGTGTGCGTGTGTTGTCCGGGCGCGACAGTGATGCCGAGATCGCGCCATGGGGGAATGTCTTCACCGATGCCGCCCGAACCACCCGAACCTGTGCTGCCGGCCGCGCCACCAACTCCGGATCCACCCAAACCTGCCGCGCCCGTCATGCCACTGCTTCCGGCCGAGCCTGCTGTCGACGCGCCCGCCGCGCCGCTCGAGCTTGCACCGCTCGAGCTACCCGCGACGCTCGTCATCCCTGAAACGCCCGCGCCGCCGCTACCCGCCGCGCCGCCCGCACTCACGACGCCGTTGCCCCCGAAGCCCGCCGCGCCGCCGCCATTTGCGGAACCGCACGCGGGCAAACAGAATCCGAGGCAGCCAAACAGATACAAGAACTGATGTTGAAGGCGCATGACGGAACTCCTTCGGCGCGCAAGGCGTGACTCCGAGCCATGGACGCGGGGCGCGCTCCTTGCGTTGGTTTCCCGTTCCGCGTCCGTCCGTGGATCTCGCTACGCGCGGCGTGCGCTTCCGTCGCGGGGCGAAAGTTCTGCTAGCCGACTTGCCATCCGGCGCTGGGTCCAGGGCGCCTTGCCCGGCTAATACCATTACGAGGTATACCTTTATGAGGTATTAGTATCGTGTGGCCATCCAAGCCTTCGTTCGGAAGGACGTGGAGCGATTCTTCCTGACGGGGCGCTTGCCTCGCGGCGAAGGGTGGGCCGTTGTTGCGAGCATCACCAAGAGGAAGCTCGATATGTTGGACTACGCTGCCGCTTTGAGCGACCTCGCATCACCTCCCGGCAATCGACTCGAAGCGCTGAAAGGCGACCTCAAGGGACTGCACAGCGTCCGCATCAACGACCAGTGGCGCATCATCTTCCGCTGGACAACGGACGGGCCCACGGATGTCGACATCGTCGACTATCGCTGAAGGAGCATTTTCATGGACCGTTCTCGAATGACCCGTAAGCCAACGACGCCCGGTGAGATTCTCCAGCAGGAGTACCTCGCGCCGCTTGAGCTGAGCCAAAAGGATTTGGCCAATCACATTGATCAGGACGTGAAAGTGATCAATCGCATCGTGAATGGTCGTTCTGCCGTTACTGCCGAGGTCGCATTGAAACTCGCCGCTACATTCCGTACGACGCCCGAGTTTTGGTTGAATGCACAAAAGGCCGTCGATCTCTATGTTGCGCGCGCAAAGGTTGGACGGCTGCCCAAAGCGCTCATTGCTAGCTAGTAAGAAACAGAAGCCGGGGGGGGCTTGCGCACCCGACTAACGGATGCGGGGACGGATCCCGGTCCGGATAGGGTCGATCGACCGAAAAGCGGTCGCTATCCACCGGAACGCCTGTCGCGACCTATTCGGGCGGCACAAAACCGAGATTCGCGAGAAACCGGCGAAGATTGCGGCGAGTGAAGCGTGTCGCAGCGCTCAGGGACTTGATCGCACAAAAACGAAAACCCCAGCTGTCGCTGGGGTCTTCAGTGGAGGCGCCGGGAATTGAACCCGGGTCCGCGAGGCATCGAGATAACCTTCGTTCACGTGCGTAGCCGGTGGTTGCCCCCGCCGGCAGGAGTTCGCGGATTCGGCCGCGACCTAGCCTCGGTGTTTCTCGGTGGCCGAACCCGAGACGCGCTCGGCCACCCAGCTTTAGTGCTGACGCCCTTCCGCTACAAAAGCTATCTCACGGTCGGACGGCACTCGTCAGTTTTTCAGGCTGCGAGAGCGATTGCGTTGTCGTTCGCAATTATACGGCCCGTTTGATGAGTGGGACGGGTGCCACCGCACGCAGACTATCCTTCAGTCCCCACGTCGAAACCGATCGCCCCCGAAGGGGTGTGGGTACCCGCACCATAAGGATTTCTCGCTCGCGGTCAACCTCGCGCACGCCGAAACGCGCGCCAAACGTAGCCCACGCCCCGGCGATCTCGCGCCGGTTTGATTTTTGTTTGGGGCACGCGCCGCGACCTAGCCGCACAAAAGGAGAAATCCACCGAGTTCGGCGCGGGCCGCAGCGCGCGCTCTCGGCGCAGCGCGGCGCGACACGCGCCCGGGGGAGCTCCGCGCTGGGCCGCGCCGCGCCCCAAAAAACAGCGAGTCACGCGCGTTACGGCACGTACGGGTGAAAATCCAAGCCGAAGGTTTTGGCGACGGCAAGGTCCGTGATCGTGCGCTGATGCACGTTGACCGCGCTCGGCAAGTTCGGATCTTCGCGCGCGGCGCGGGCGAGGCCCTGGTTCGCAATGCGCACGGCGTACGGCGCGGTCACGTTGCACAAGGCGTAGGTGCTGGTGCGGCCGACCGCGCCCGGCATGTTCGCGACGCAGTAGTGCACCACTTCATCGACGATGAAGGTTGGATCTTGGTGCGTCGTCGGGCGTGTGGTCTCGACGCAGCCGCCTTGATCCACCGCGACATCGACGATCACCGCGCCCGATTTCATCGTTTTCAGATCCGCGCGTTCGACCAAGCGCGGCGCGCGCGCGCCGCGGATCAAAACGGCGCCGATCACCAAATCCGCGAGCACGAGCTGATCGCGGATGATGTGACGATCGCTGAATAGCGTGGTCACGTTCTTCGGCATGATGTCGTCGAGGTAGCGCAGCCGATCGACGTTGTTGTCGAGGATGGTGACGTTCGCGCCGAAGCCGGCCGCGACTTTGGCCGCGTTCGTCCCGACGATGCCGCCGCCCAAGATCATGACGTTTGCCGGTTCCACGCCGGGCACGCCGCCGAGCAAGATGCCGCGGCCTTCTTCCGGCCGTTCCAGGTATTTCGCGCCTTCCTGAATGCTCATGCGGCCCGCGACTTCACTCATCGGCGTGAGCAGCGGCAAGCGACCCTGACGATCTTGGAGCGTCTCGTATGCGACGGCGCTCGCACCCGAGTCGAGCACGGCGCGCGTGAGCCGTTCGTCGGCGGCGAAGTGAAAATAAGTGAACAGGATTTGGCCTTCACGGATCAGCGGGAACTCGTCGGGCTGCGGCTCCTTCACTTTCACGATCAATTCGGCCCGCCGCCAAATCTGCCCGCGATCGTCGACGATGGTCGCGCCGGCTTTCTCGTAGTCTTCGTCGCGGATGCCGCTGCCGAGGCCCGCGCCGCGTTCGATCAATACTTCGTTGCCGCCGCGTCGTAGCTCTTCAGCGCAAACCGGCAGCATCGCGACCCGGTATTCGTGCGATTTGATTTCCTTGGGAACGCCGACGATCATGATCCACAAGGCTAGCGCTCGTTCCGCGCGCGGCGAGCTTTGCTCGGCTTTCGGCCGTAATTCGTGCCGGCCGCGTGTTCAGTCGAAGAAGCCGACGCTGGTCGAGAGGTGCGCTTCGTAGACATGGTTTCCGCTGGGCGACGATTGATCGACCACTCCGGAGGCGATCGTGACTGCGCGCGTCAGCTGGTATCCGAGCGTGAAGTCGAGCCGCGGGTCAAGTTGCAGGCCATCGCCGAAACTCCCGTGATCGAGGTGCAGCCCCCAATGAATCGAAGCGGTGAGGCCGCGGATGGGCACGACTGCGGCGCCCAGATAAATGCCCGGGCGCAGACTCGTCGGTGCGTCGTACGCGCCGAGGCCGAGCATGAGGTAGGCCGTGTCGAGCGGTCCGACGCGCAGCGCGAAGTCTGGAAGCGCCAACGTTTCCGTGTTGAGCGCGCTGCCGCCCGCGATCAAAAACCCGCCGCGCCCGCCGACCCAGCGCTCGTCATAGCCGACGCCGGCGCGAAAGCCGGAGTACGCGCCGTTCACGAATGAGGGCGCGAACCCGAGTGCCTTGAGTTCACTGGTGACGCCGAAGAGCAACACTGTGCCGTTTGGCTGCGAAACGCCGGGCTCTGCCCCGAGCCGCAAGCTGCCGAGCAAACCGAGGCCGAGCGCGCGCTGCTGATCGACACTGTGGCCCTCGTTGAACATGAAATATTCGGAGCCGGATCCGCCATAAATCGTAGCCTCGACGCGCGCGACTTCGCGGGTCGGCGTGGGCGATTCTTGAGCACGAGCAGGGCGCGGGGCGAGTAGGGCGAACGCGAAAAACGAGACTCGACGCGCGAGAAGCTTTGAAAGCACGCCGGTCTGTTGCAAGTTCATGGCCAAGCGCGACCGAGTTCGAGATGCGTCTTTGGCCTGACTGTGCACGTCCGCGCGTTCAGTCGAGGAAGCCGACGCTGGTCGAGAGGTGTCCCTCGTACACGTCGTTTCCGTAAGCCGACGATTGGTCGACGATTCCGGCGGAGATCGAGACTGCGTGCGTGAGTTGGTACTCGAGCGTGAAGTCATAGCGCGGATCGAGCTGCGTGATCGTGGCGCCGAGCGTGCCATGGTCGGCGTGTAGACCGGCATGCAGTGAAGCCGTCAAGCCGCGCACGGGCAAGAAGGAAACCCCTGCGTAAAAACCAGGGCGCAAGCTCGTCGGTGCGTCGTACGCGCCCACGCCCAAGCTGAGCCACCCGTCGCTGCGCGGCCCAATTCGGAATGCGATATCCGGACTCGCGAGCGTGTCCGTCGCGACCGCGTTGCCGCCGGCAATGAGCCCACCAGCGCGGAAACCGAACCAATTACCATCGTAGCCCGCGCCCAAACGAAATCCAGAATAATTGCCAGCGATGAACGTGCCGTTGTTTGGCTTGCATTCGTAGCCGCAGAGCGTGCTCTTGAGTGCCTTCAATTCACTAGTGGCACCCAAGAGCAACACCGCGCCGTGCGGTTCGGTCGCGCCAGGTCGACCTCCGAGCCACAATGAGCCGAGCAGCCCGAAGCCAAGCGCGCGTTCTTGGTAGAGGCTGTTGGTCTCGTTGCTCCCGAAGTACTCGGAGCCAGATTCCCCGTAAATAGTGGCTTCGAGGCGCCCCCCGTGTACCGCGGAGTTTGGCGCCAGCGGCTCTTGCTGTGCGTAGGTAGAGAGCGGGCTGAGGAAAGCGAGTACGAAAATCGGGATCAAGAATTGCCAAGGCACGGCTCGCCCCTGTGCAAGTTCTCGACCAAGCGCGGCTCGGCTTGGCGTCAGCACTCGAAGACGTAAACCGGATTCGTGTATTGCTCGGCGCGTGCGCGCTCGAGCCAATCCTGCACGTAGGGTTGTGCGCGCACCGCTTTGGCGTATGCGGCGAGTTCGGGCGGTAGCGCGACGTCATAGCTCGTGAAGCGCATCACGACGGGGGTGTAAAAGGCATCCACCAAGCTGAACGCGCCGAACAAGAACGGCCCTTTGCCGCCGAAGCGCGCGAGGCACTCGCTCCACATCGCAGTCACGCGCGCGATTTCGCGGCGCGTCGCCGGGTTCTTGTAGTAGCCCGGATAGTGCGCGCGGATGTTCATCGGCAAAAACTCGCGCAGCGCGTTGAAACCCGAGTGCATCTCGGCGACCATCGATCGCGCGGGCGCGCGCGCGGCTGGGTCGCTCGGCCAGAGTCCGGCGTTCGGGAATTGCTCGGCCAAGTATTCGCCGATCGCGAGCGAATCCCAGATCAGCTGCTCGCCGTGCTCGAGCACCGGCAAAAGTCCCGTCGGCGTAGCGGCTTTGACGGTGGTGAGTGCGTCCGGCGACTCGCGCGCGGAGATTTCGCGAAACTTCGCGCCCGTCTGGCGCAGCGCGATGCCCGCCCGCATCGACCAAGACGCATGATTGTAGTTCCACACGTAAAGCGTGAATTCCCCTGACATGTTGCGCTGGTACTAGCCCAGGCGTTTTCATGTGCCAAGTGCATTCGCGATATGATTGCATTGACAACTATCTGGGCGGGCGCTAAGCATCAACTCGGCAATGCGCGATCAATTCGACGGCGATCAGATCATTTTGGAAAATGCGTTGCCGTTCTTGTTGCACGGCGTGTATCAGCGCATTCGCGGGGTGACTTATCGAGAGTTCCATCGACACGGGCTCGAGATCACGCCCGAACAGTGGATCGTGTTGGCGCGGCTCTGGCAGCGTGATGGGCGTTCCGTGTCGGAGCTAAGCGAGAGCACGCTGCGCGATCGTCCGACGATGTCGCGCATCTTGGACAGCATGGAAAAGACCGGCCTTGTCGCACGCAGTGTCGATCGGGAAGATGCACGCTCGCGCGTCGTGACCCTGACCCGCGAGGGCAAGGCGTTGAGAAAGAAGCTCGTTCCCGTCGCGATGGAGCTGGTTGCGCGGCTCGAAGCGGGCATCCCCGAGATCGATCTGCTGACGACGCGGCGCACGCTGCGCCGAATATTCGAAAATCTGAGTTGAACGAAGAGGGGCAAAGCCGCGCGGTTTGCGCCTCGGTTGCGGTTAAATGGTTGCAATGACAACTAATTGGAGCAGGCGATGAGCAATACGAATCGAGACTTCACGGCA
>DASYCL010000244.1:0-3060 GCA_036500245.1 Polyangiaceae bacterium
AAAGGGACGAGCCCGAAGCAAGACTCGACGCCCACTGCGCGAGCTTGCTCGACGAGCTCAGCGGCACGAACCTGAGAACCGTGCGTCTTGTAGATGGGGCCGCCGACGACGTAAAAACGCAATGCCGCTTGCGGTCGCGCTTTTTTTAGTAGACCCGCCGCCTCGATGAAGAGACCGTGTCCCTTCCAGCGGGCATACGTCGCGACCAAACCAAAGTGGATCGTTTCAGGCCGCGGAGGTCCGAGTTCGGCCAGCGCCCCGAGCCATTCGGGCTCGTCGAGCCCATCGTGGAAGTAGTCCGTGTCGACGACGTTGTAGATGGTTCGCACCTCGGCGCTGGGCGCGATCCTCTGAAAATCTTCGGCTACTGCGCGCGAATTCGCGATGAAAACGGCGCGACGTCGGACTCGCGAAAGCACGGGCAGTAGCCACTTCGACGCGCGACGCGCGCCGATAAAATCATGAAGGTGAATCACCAGGCGCGCCCGCGACAGAGTTAGAAGCCCCGCGAGCAAGTGAGCCTTCATTCCGTTCGTGTGAACCACGTCGGGTCGCTGAGCGGCGATCGCTCGCTGGAGCCGAGCGAGAAAACGCACGGTGCTAGGAGCAGCCACGGCAAGATCAGCGAGCGTTTTGCCCGACTCGGAACGGCGGCCGCTCTCACCCAGCTCCGACAGCTCGCGTGGCGCCTCGACAACCTGGACTCTCGCGCCGAGATCGCGCGCTTTTTTGAGCAGCGGTCCGTCTGCGAGCGCCACAAGTTCGACTTGCACGTCTCGACTCTCACGCAGCGCGACTACGAAATCGAGCAAGCAACGCTCAGCGCCGCCCAGCTCCGCCGCCGGACTGACTAGCAAAATCTTCATGTGCTCATTTCACGTTACAGGCCTGCTCCCGCGAGCTCTAGCACGCGCGGCGCTGACGACGTCGATTTGCCTTGGAATCCGCGCCAATGTTCGGCGAAAGTCCGCGGCGACCTTGCGCCGAAACAACGCGCGCCACCCGAAGCGGAGCGATCGATGAGCGAGCTGAATGTTGAAGAGCGAGCGCGGCAGAGCGCAGGGCAGAGCGCCTCCGCGGTACACGAGGCAGTCGTCGCCGCGCTCACCGAGCGGGGCGCTCGCGCGCACACTCTGCTGGACGTGGGCTGCGGGACCGGGAATCTGCGCGCGAAGGCGCGAGGGTTGTGTGAGCGCTACATCGGCGCGGACGCGATTCGGCATGATGGCTTTCCGAGCGACGCGGATTTCGTGCTCGCGAACCTCGATGCAGGAAGCGTGGATCTGCCCACTGACACCTGCGACATCGTGGCTTGCGTCGAGACCATCGAGCACGTGGAAAATCCGCGCGGTTTGATGCGAGAGCTGGTACGCCTCGCACGCCCTGGAGGTTGGCTCATCGTTACGACACCGAATCAGCTGAGCGTGCTGTCCAAGCTCGCGTTGCTGACCAAAAATGAGTTCGTGCATTTTCAGGAGCGCCCCGGGCTGTATCCAGCCCACATTTCCGCGCTCCTCGAGATCGACCTCGTGCGGATGTGTCGCGAAAACGCGCTCGAGGACGTAACGGTTCGCTACTCCGGGCGCGGGCGAATTCCTTTCACCGCGCGCGATTGGCCGCATCCGCTTCGCGCTAGCTCTGGCGCGAAGGGGCGCGCATTCAGCGACAACATTCTCGTCATCGCGCGGAAGCGAATGGCTGCAGACGGCCGGGATTGACCCGACGGAACGCTCTCTCGCGCACAAGCTCACGCTTCGCGATTCAATGGCGAAGCGACGAGAGGGCGGCATGAAATCCAGAATCGAATGCGTCCGGACCGCACAAACTGGTCGCGCGCGCGGGACCGGCCGCCGCCATTTGCTCGCGAAGCCGCCTGCTTTTGACCAAGCCCGATAGTGCGGCAACGAGCGCCTCCGTACCAAACGGGCACAAAACGCCGCACTCGGGCGTCACGATTTCGAGAGCGCCTCCGAGCGCGCGGCCCACGACCGGCTTACTGGCGTACAAGGCTTCGACGAACACCATGCCGAAGGGCTCGGGCGTCTCGTTGGGCTGACAATAGACGTCGCACGCGGCGAGCACGGTCTCCATGTCGTCTCGATGCCCGATGAATTCGACGCGCGACGCGATGCCAGCGGAATCGATCGCGCGCACGAGTTCTCGCTTGTATGACTCCTCCTCAGGTCGTTGAGGAGCACCCGCAATCCAGCAACGCCAGCCCGGAACGTCGCGCAGCGACGCAAGCGCCGCCACCAAATTGCGGTGCCCCTTCCACGAGTCGAATCGACTGGCTTGCAGGATTACTGCGTCTTCGGCGTTTGCGTGCCATTGCGTACGCAATGTCTGAACCGCGACAGGGTCGCTCACCGCAGGCGGATTCACCAGTGGATGCACGACTCGAACCGGTACTTGTCGGCGCAGGTTCGTCAGCAGCTTCGCAGTGTATTCGCTGTTGGCAATGCACAACGACGGCGGCCTGCGCCAGGCCCAACGGTAGTACCAGCTGTCCGGCTCGGGGATGTCGTGAAGGTAAAGAAGGGGAGGGAGACCGGCCCGAGCGATGCTCGACGCAAAGACGCAATACGACCAGATGCCGTGGCAAACGACGACATCGAACCGGTGCGAATCGAGTAAGCGGCGTAACGCTCTCCGGGCACGCAGCGCGCTCAGCGGCTTACGCAAGCGCACGGGCCCCAGAAACTCGACCGGCGCGCGGCGCGCTTGCAAGGCCTGCGAGAGCTTGCCTTCGAAGCATAGCGCGAACTGGTGACGACACGCGGAAGCGGTCTGCGTCGTCAACGAAATCAACATACGCTCGACCCCGCCGAACAAGTTGCCGCTATACACGTGAAGGACGTTGAGGACGGCCGGCATGAATCGGCGGCGACCGTATCAGGGCGTGCTCCCGGCGCACGAAAAAAAACGGAGGAAGAGCGCCGCGCGCTGCGGCCTCGGGCGCGTCCAGTACTTGCAGGCACGTCCGAAGTCGGGCAAAACGCGGTAGTCCGCGATCCTTCGCGACACCGAGTTCGATGCACGTTCTACACGTTGGCAAATACT
>DASYCL010000245.1:0-7911 GCA_036500245.1 Polyangiaceae bacterium
ACGGGAAACGGGATCAGCGCGAGCTCCGAGTCGTCGGTCGTCTCGGTGTTGTCTTCGTCCGTGCGCAAAATGAAGAACGCGACCAAGTCGATCGATTCGTCGCTCTTCAGCCACATGCGGAGCGCGCGCACGTCGTAAGTGGGACGGCCCGCGACGTGCAGTAAGCGCAAGCGATCGCGCGTCACCGCGAACGTCAGGATGCGCCGATTATTCTCCGGGATGGTGTCGCCATCCGGCGGCTCGATCGAGACTTCGACCAGACGCGCGCCGGCGCGTTCGAGCGTGATGCTGAGCTCGACGGTGGCCGAATCTCCCGTGACTTTTGCGACGCCGGTCGCGAGCACGAAGGGCTCGACGCCGTGTCGCAATTCGCGCGCGGTCACCGGAATATCGCCGCAACTGAGCCCGCCCGAGCAAGCGATTTCGATCGTCAGTGCCAGCGGTTGGTGCGCGACCGTCGCGCCGGCGGTGCGGATCGAGCGAATGCTGGCATCGCGCGGCGCACGATCGGTCACGCGTACGGTGTCGATTTGTGCGCCGAGTGAGCTCGACAATTCGCGCAATGCCGCGCTGTCGGCGTTCGACGTCGGACGCGCCAGCCGACCGTCGCTGATCACGACCACCGTCTTCGGGCGTTCACCCGCTTCTTGACCGAGTGCGTGCAGCGCGGCGACCAGATCGCTCTCGTCGGTGAGATCGGCTGGGTTCGGGTGCGCGAGCGCATCGTCGATCACGAGCGGATGCGGATCGCCCGCGCCGAAGCCGAAGGTCGAGACGCGCGCGGAGGCGAAATGCTTCGTCACTGCGCGGGCGGCTTCGAGCGCGAGATCGCGACGGGTCTTGTCGTCCTCGGGCAAGAGCAGCCGCCGAGATTCGTCCACGAGCAGCGCGACTTTCGCGCCCACGCGTACTCCGCGAGTGGCTACTCGTGCTGGGCGCAGAATCGCGGCCCCCAACAAAAGAAGCGCTAAAATGCCGCTCGAAAGCACGAAACCGGCCGCTCCTTCGCGGCGGCGCAATTCGAACGCCAACATCAGCAGCGAAACGAGCGCGAACACGGCCACGGCGATGGCGGTGTTCTTCGACACTCCTTCGGCGAGCGCGAGCGCGGCGAGCGTCATGGTTTGCTGCGCGCGCGGCGTCGCATCAAAAACGGAGCGTGGACTTGGTCGTCTTTGTAATCCGAGCAGAGCACGTACATCGCGATGTTCACGGCCAAGCGAATCGCGTGCTCGCGTTGCTCGGGGCCGCCGGGTTCGGTCTCGAGCGCGAAGCCTTCGCCGCTCCGCGCCATCGCGCCCAGAAGATCGTGCTGCAGAAACAAGACTTGCGCATTCTTGCCGCGCACGATCGCTTCGAGCTCCGGCGGACCGAGCACGCGACCGACCGGGCGATCGACGATGTAAAACGTTTTGAACACGACGTGGCTCGGGTCGAGTCGGACGGGCGCCGATTCGGGCAGCACGCGCGCCAGCTCGCGCCGCGCGCCGCGACCGAAGGCGCCGTTCGCCGGGTTCGAGTCGTCCACGACCAAGACGCCGCCGAGGCGCAAAAAGCGCGTCAGCCCACGTACCTCGGCCGCGGAGAGCGCGCCTGGATCGGCGTCCCCGGCCCAGACTGCGAACGGCTCGGCCTGCATTTGCGGTCGATCCGCGAACACTTCCGCCGGCACGAGTCGCGCTGGCGCGCTGGTGCGACGCACGAGCTCCCAAGACCAGCGACCAGCGCCCGATTCACGCAAGCCGAGCGGTGTGTGATTGCCGGCGCGTAACAGCCGAGGGTGAAACGCGCCCGCGTCCCCGAACGCGCGCGCGCCGCTCGCCCAAAACGAGAGCGGCAAAGCGAGCGCCGCGCGACGAGAAAAATTCGCGCCCGACATCAGTCGAAATCCTGAATCTTCCACACGCCGGCTTCGCGCCGGAGCTTGACTTGATGTCCGCCGGGAACGACCACGACGGCGTTGTCACCGGAAACTTTCACGTCCAAAGTTTCGGGATTTTCCAAGCCTTCCACCAGCGAGCGCAGATCGGTTTCGAGCGCACCGCGGGTTTCGAGCGAGAGCACGCCGAGCAATGCCGGGTAGCTGCGGCGAGCGAGCGCGCGCCGGAAGTCGCCCAGGGCTTCGGCGGGGCTACGGGCTTGGCTCGGCACGGTGCCGAGGGAGCTGACGCGGAACACGCCGTCTTCTAGCTCGAGTACGGCGCTTTCGCCGTCGTCGAAGCGGATTTCTGCGAGCGCCTCGACGCGCGCTCCGGGCGCGAGCAGCGCCTGACCCTGGCGCGCGAGCTCGGCCTTGGACTGCTCGACCAGCTGGCGCGTCCCGGTCTGCCCGTAGTCGCGCTGCGATTGGCGGCTGAGCAGCGCGTAAATGCGCTGCCAATCGCCGGCCTTCGCGGCCTCTGCGTAGCTCGTCGCGACCAGCTTCGGATCGGGCATCCGCTGCCCGGCGCAGCCAGAACTCAGGCCCGCGAGCAGGGCAAGGCCCAAGCCGAGCGAGGCAGACGAGGCGCGGGGCGCGACCGGCATTGCGTGAGACAGCTAGCGAAAGCCGAGCCACTTGGCTACCTTTTGCGGCAGATGACGGCAATGCTCGGGTCCCGCCCGGCGCTCCTGCTCGGTGCCGCGCTCCTCTCGCTGGCTTGCAGCGGACCGCCGCCCCGCTCCGCGAACCCGACACGAGCGCTCGACGAGCGACGCGCCGTGGAACTGATCATCGAAGCGTTCCGCGAGGAGCACGATAGCCCCACGCCTGGCACGGACGTCGCGCTGTCGGAAACCAAGAAGCTGCACGTCGATGTGCAGGCGCAAGAGCGAAAGTACGGTGTCGCGTACGTAACTGCGCAAGAGCGCGCCACGCTTGGCAGCACGTTGCCGCCGCGCGACCCCGCGATGGGCGATGCGCTGCAGCTCGTGTCTGGCCTCGGCGCGGACGGCGACGCGCGCGTGCTACTGCTCGAAGACAACGCGTACCTCTACGACGATCAAGTCGGTGAAGCGCACGAAGCGAGCGGGCTCACCGCCGAACTCAAACTCAAACGAGACGTGCACGATTTTCTCGTGCGCGCGCATGCCGAAAAATGGCCGTAACCGTCAGCGCGCGCAATCGCTTTCAAGGACCGAGTGTCGGCACGCTGATCCGGGTTGCCGCCGCGCTCTCCGCGCTCGGCGTCGCGCTCTCGATCACCGAAGACTACGCCGACTTCGGCAAATGGTTCGCGGTGGCCGGCGTGGTGCTCTTGATTGTGGGACTGCATCGCTTCGGACGACTCGGTCCGGATCAGCCGATCCACTTCGTCGGCCCGGAAGCGCCGCGCAAAAAGAAAAAGAAAAAACGCGCGCGAAAAGCCGAGGCAGGGGCTGAAGCGAGCGGCCGGGGAGACTAGTATTGAAGCTGACTACTCGTCGTACCTTTAGGATTTTTGGGGCCCTGCGCGAGCACAGCGCTTGGCCGCTCGCGCATCACGCAGCGCGACTGGCGCCTGTTCGGTCAGTTCTCACATGGCCGCCCGTCTTTCGAAAACCGTGATCAGCCCGGCGAATCAGTAGCTTTGTTTTATTTCCGGGAATCTGGCCCGAGCGCTTCGCGCGAAAAGAGGACAAGAGGAGAGCTGCAACGAGCAGCCTGACCTCTCATCACGACACTAAGTCTCATCACGACACTAAGTCTCGCTGCGCAACACACCGACCGCGACGTTCTTTCCCAGATCGGGAGTGAGCTCGACTGCGAGACCGAACTCGCGGCCGTCGATTTCGAGCTCGAACGAAGTGGGCGCGGTCGCCGATGCGTTCGTGAGCGGCGTTAGCGCGGCGATCGCTTTGGCGTTCACTTCAGGCGAGATCGGCGTACCGAACACGTCCTTGTCCACGATCATGTAGACGTACACGAGAGGCAGCTTCTGATTTTCGCCGAGCTCGCTGCGCAGGTTCGACGACAGCGCGCGTTCGAGGCGATAGGCATACGCGGCCCAAGACCAGCCCGTGACGTACAAACCTTTCACGGTGCCTGCGTCTTGCACGGCTTGCGCAGCGACCCACTGTCCGTCCGCGCGACCGCGCACACCGGCGGCTTCCGGCATCGAACCGCGCGTCTCGACGTATTTGCCTTCGAGCGCCGTCTTCAATTCCGGAAACGACGGAAAGAGCGGGTGCCCGGCCATCAAGTCTTGATCTCGATCGTCGCGAATCACGGTGCCGTTCGTATCGGCGACCGCGAAGAACGTGCCCTTCGAGACTCGCAAATCTTGAACCTTGTTGCGCGCGGTTTCGAGCGCGAGCTGAGCCGCGTGCGGGTCGTCACTCGGCGGCTTTCCAGTCGCGAAGATCGGCAGCAAGTACTTTGCTCCGTTCGGCAGACCAGCACGCACTTCCGCCACATCGGTTTGCGTCGCTTTGATCAGACTAGCGACGTTTGCTTTCGCTTTCTCGGCACTGACCGCGCTCGATTTCTTGCAGCCCGGCGAGATCGACGCGAGCGCCGCAAGCCCAACCAAGGAAAGCACTCGAATCAGCTGTGTAGGCAAACGTCTCACTTTCATCTTTGAAATTCCCGCATACGCCGGTGCATGATCTGCGCAAAGAAAAATCGCGGAAACCCACGAATGTATGGGTCGCTCGCGAATTCTTGAGTCACTCGCGTCGCGCATCGTTCATGCACCGCGTGACCTCGAAACTGGAGTTGTCCGAGTTCCCGTTTCGGAAAGAAACCGCTTCCACTGTCGGTCTTGGAAACGCGCATCAAAAAAAATGACCAAGTACGAACCGATCCTGCAAAGAGCAAAAGCGGATATCCTGAAGTAATGATAAAAGAGGGAGATGCTCTGGGATCTATCCGCGCACGCACTTTGTTGCCGCTGAGCTCGCCGTCTTGAAAGAACCCATCCAACAACGCATCGTGCCTCGTTCGAACCGCTTGTCGGATGCGCCGCAGGCGCAGGCCAAGCCGCACGGGCGAGACTCGTATTTCGCGTTCCAGCGCCTGGTTTCACCGAACGATCTGAGCGTCGTGTTTCAGCCGATCGTGAACATGGAAGACGGCAAGCTGTTCGCCTACGAAGCGCTCGTGCGCTGCGGACTGGTCGAGCTGCAAAACCCGATGATCTTGTTCGAGCGCGCGGTGCAAGTCGGTTGCGCCGGAAGGCTCGGGCGGATGATCCGCGAAATCGCGGTGCCGCTCAGCGCCGGCAAACCGGTGTTCCTGAACGTTCACCCGCAGGAGTTACACGAAGCGTGGATCGTGCGCCCGGACGATCCGGTGTTTTTACACGACCACGTCGTCTACTTGGAAGTGACGGAATCGATGCCGCTCACGCACCACGAGTTGTGCATGAACGTGCTCGGCGATCTGCGCTCGCGCGCCAACGTCGAGCTCGTGGTGGACGACCTCGGAGCTGGCTACTCGAACTTGAAACGGATTTTGGATCTCGAGCCCAAGATCGTGAAGCTCGATCGCGGGCTGATCGTCAATTTGGACAAGAGCGCGCGCCAACGTCGACTCGTGAGCGGCGTGGTGCGGCTGTGCAACGATCTCGGCGCGAGCGTCGTAGCCGAAGGCATCGAGACGGACGAAGAATTCCGGGCACTCCGCGACACCGGCGCACACTACGGCCAAGGCTACTTGTTCGCGCGCCCCGCTTTCCCCATGCCGAGCGTCACTTGGCCGCCCACTTCGGGTCCCAAAGAGAGCAAAGCAGCCGGCGAAGCGCCGAGCTATCCGCCGCCCGCGGCGTGAGAGCTTTGGCGCCCTGAGACGCTACGCGTGACCGTTGGTGCAGAGTCTGACTGAATGGTTTTTAGCCCTGCGCTGGCACAGCGCTTGGCCGCCCACGCGACCAGTGGCGCGACGGGCGCCTGTTCACCCCTTCGGGTGTCACGAAGCGCGTCGGTCAGTTCTAACGTGGCCGCCCTTCCTTCTAGAACCGTGATCAGCCCGGCGAATCAGTAGCCGTATTTTATTTCCGGGCAGGCGGACCCGAGCGCTTCGGGCGCGCTCTCGCGCGAAAGAGGAGACACGGATGTGATGAGCGGCCAAGCGCCGATTCGCGCGCAGGGCCAAAAACATCCCGACGCGCCAACAACAACCAATCAGAACAACTCACTCAGAGCGCAGCAAGCACACTCGCCACGTGCCCCGCGACGCGCACTTTGCGCCAAATCTTCTTCACCACGCCGCTCTTGTCGACGAGAAACGTGCTGCGCTCGACGCCCATGTACGAGCGACCGTAGTTTTGCTTTTCGACCCAAACGCCGTAGGCGTTCACGAGCTCTTTGTCGGTGTCGGAGAGCAGCGTGAAGGTGAGGCCGTATTTTTCTTTGAACTTCGCGTGGCGCTTGGCGTCGTCCGGGCTCACGCCGATGACGCGCACTTTGGCGTTGTTGAAGGCGCGTAGGTTGTCGCGAAAGTCGCAAGCTTCGGTCGTGCAACCCGGCGTGTCGTCTTTCGGATAGAAATAGAGCACGTACGGTTTGCCCGCGAGGCTGTGCGAGTTTACGGCGGTGCCCGTTTCGTCGCCGAGCGAGAACGCCGGCGCCTTCGCGCCTTCGATGACCGCGCTCGAGCTCTTGGCTTTGCTCGCTGCCTTGGCTGGCTTTGCCGGCGCGGTTTTGGCGGGCGCGGATTTCTTGGCGCTGGCGTTTGAGGCTTTGGGCTTTGCACTCGGCTTCGACTTCGTCTTTTTGGCTGCCACTTTGCGCTCCTCTTCGCTCGCGACGGCTTCGTCGCTTTTGCGCCTCGAAGCTATCACAGCAATTTCCGACGCGACCCGGGCGCGCTCCCGAAGCCGGCGTCGCGAGCCTTGTCGCAGGCTTCGATTCGAGTAAATTGCGCCGCGATGCTCGACCTCCCCGATCCCGGTCTTTATCGAACCACGCAACCCCTGCCCGGTCACGAAGACACGTTCCCGGCCGGCGTGCTCGTCTACCTCGGCCAACCGACGAACGGCGGCGTGAAGTTCGTCGTGCGCCCCGCCGACAATCGGCGCAACCGCTGGTTCTGGCGCGAGCCGATCACGCCACTGCGCTCGCCGAGCTGGGCGAAGACGCTGAAGCAATTGCCGTCAGAAGGTTTCTACACCTTGCCGGACGCGCTCGACTTCGAAGGCGGCGGTCGTTGGCTCAAGAACGCGATCGTGCAACTCGGCTACAACGAGAACGGCCAAGGCATTCTCTTCGTCGGCGAGTGGGCGGAAGACGCGGAAGACAACGTGCTCCGCTTCAACGATCGCGGTCTCTTGATCGATGATTCGCTGCTCGGCCGCTTGCAATGGGCGCCGATTCTGCCGGTGCGCCAAGCGGCTGCCGCGAACACCAACGCCTGAACGCGCGCACAAAACGAAAGCGGCTTCGAACTCGAAAGCGCGAAGCCGCGCGCCGTTCACGCGCGTGAAGCGCGACGTGCCTTCACTTGGCCGCTTTGAGGTTCTTCGCGACGAAGTCCCAATTCAGCAATTTGTCCGCGAACCCTTCGAGGAAGGCTTTGCGGTTGTTGCGATGGTCGATGTAGTACGCGTGCTCCCAGACGTCGCAGGTGCAGAGCGGCACGTCGCTCGTGGTGAGCGGAGTTTCGGCGTTGGGCGTCTTGACGATCTTGCCTTTGCCGCCGGACAAAACCAGCCAAGCCCAGCCCGAGCCGAACTGCGTCAGGCCCGCTTGCACGAAATCGGTGCGGAACTTGTCCCAGCCGCCGAGCCCGTTGATCAGGTCGGCCACGTCTCCCGCGGGGGGCGCGCCGCCTCCGCCGGGCTTCATGCTCTCCCAGAAAAAGGTGTGGTTCCAAACCTGAGCCGCGTTGTTGAACAGCGGGCCCGAGCTCGACTTGATGATCTCGACTAGGCTCTTCGAAGCTTCCGGCTTGCCTTCGATCAACCCGTTGAGCGTGGTCGCGTAGGTCTTGTGATGCTTCTCGTAGTGGTAGTC
>DASYCL010000246.1:0-1693 GCA_036500245.1 Polyangiaceae bacterium
TATTGGGACGAAGCCAAACGGAGCGGCAAGTGAGCGAGGGCGACCCCGTTGGGCGGCTTCCGGAAGAATGGCAAGAGGCCGTAGCGGCGTTGGGCGAGCGCGCGTTTCGGGCCAAGCAAGTATTTCGTTGGCTTCATCAACGTGGCGAGCTCGAGCCGGAAAAGATGAGCGATTTGAGCGTCGCGTTTCGCGCGCAGCTCGCGGAAGCCGGCGTGGCGCCGCCGTTTCGCGTCGACAATGTGCACGAATCACGGGACGGCACGCGTAAATTGGTGCTCGAGGCCAAAGACGGCGCCCGCGTGGAGAGCGTGATCATCCCGATGACCGACCTCGGCACGGACGCGGATGCCAGCGCCGCGCTGCAAGAGGACGAAGAAGACGAACCGGCCGTCGGCGCGCGCGCAAAGGTCACGCTCTGCATCTCGACTCAGTTCGGTTGCGCCATGGGGTGCGTCTTCTGTGCCAGTGGGCAGGCCGGCTTGATCCGTGGGCTGCGCGCCTCAGAGATCGTGAGCCAAGTTTACTTGGCCAAGCGTTACCTGCGCCCGGACGAGCAGCTCAGCAATCTGGTGTTCATGGGCATGGGCGAGCCGCTGCACCACTACGACGAAACCGCGCGCGCCGTGCGCTTGCTCACGCACCCGGAGGGCCTCGGCATGAGCCCGCGGCGGATCACGGTCAGCACTGTCGGGCTGATCCCCGGTATCGAGCGCCTGGGTCGAGATTTCGGCGGGAAAATTGGCCTCGCGGTGTCAGTACACGCGCCCAATGATGCGACGCGCGACCGCATCATTCCGATGAACCGCCGCTATCCGGTGGCAGAGCTGATGAAGGCGCTGCGCGCCTATCCGCTGCCCAAGCGCCGGCGCATCACGATCGAATACACGCTGATCGACGGCGTGAATGATTCGCTCCAGCACGCGCGCGAGCTCAGCTCGATCTTGCGGGGTATCCCGAGCAAAATAAATCTGATCCCGATGAATTCGATCACGGCCTCCGAGCTGCGTGCGCCCGCAGCCGAAGGCGTACGCCTATTTCAAGACGTGCTCGCGCAGGCTGGCTATAGCTGCTTCGTGCGCACACGCCGCGGAGATGAAGTAGCGGCGGCCTGCGGTCAGCTCGCCATGGCCGATGATCTGATCCGAAAGAAGCGCGAGCGCGAAGAGCTTCGGTCACCGAAGACCTCGTGATGTTCAAGAAGCTCCTGGTCGCCAATCGCGGCGAGATCGCGTGCCGCATTTTTCGCACCTGCGAGCGCCTGGGTATCCCGACCGTGGCGGTGTTCTCGGACGCGGACGTGCTCTCGCCGCACGTCGCCCAGGCCGACGAAGCGATCCGCATCGGCCCGGCGAAGGTCAGCGATAGCTATCTCAATATACCCGCTATTCTGGCGGCTATCGCCGATGTCGGCGCGGACGCGGTGCACCCGGGCTACGGTCTGCTCAGCGAACGGCGCGCGTTCGCCGACGCGGTGGTCGCCGCGGGCGCTACTTTCGTCGGTCCGCCCGGCCAAGCGCTAGAAGCATTCGGAGACAAGATCCGCGCGCGTCAGATCGCGCGCAGCGTCGGGGTCATGCCTCCGCCGGGCAGTGACGAGCCGGTCGACCCCAAAGATCAAACGCGCCTCCTCGAAGAGGCAGAGCGCATCGGACTGCCGGTCTTGATCAAAGCAGCGGCTGGCGGCGGCGGCATC
>DASYCL010000247.1:0-10486 GCA_036500245.1 Polyangiaceae bacterium
CCGCACAAGCTTTGCCCAACCGGACATGGCGCGTTCGGAGCCACCATCGCGCTGCCAGCCGAGCCCATGTTGTCTGCTCGCGAAGAGCCGTTGCCCCCGCCGATGTTGCCTTGGCAGCCCAAGAGCAAGATCGTTGGCAAAACCGCGGCGAGCGCGCTGCGCGCACGCAAAAAACTCAGACAAGACCGAATCGCGGCGTCAAAAGCCATCGTCCACTCCTCATCGGGCGAGCAACACTGCGCCGCGCGATAGTCGGCTGAGCGACTCAGCGCGGCTCACACGAGCTCTTGGAAGATTAGCGGATGCGGGCAATCGGCTCATTGATTTGATCGCCGCATCCAATGCTCGTTTCGCGCGCTCACGCCGAATCACGGAAAATTGCCGTGAGGATCGCGAGCCTTTGGAATCTGACGAGCATTGTAGAGTCGCGCTTCAACGATTCGCAGTTCGGACTAGATGATTGTCTAAAAATATTCAGCGACGCTCAGCTTGCGCGCGGCGTCGAAAGCAGCCGCGTGAGCTCCCCGCTCGCGTCCAAGCGCTCGAGATCTTCGAAGCCGCCGATCAGCGCGCCGTCGATGAAGATCATCGGGAACGTGGGCCAGCCCGTCCACATCTTGAGCACGAGGCGCGGCTTCCATTCGCTCAAGTAACTGCCGATGCCGAGGTACTCGTACTTGATGCCTTTGGCATCCAAGAAGCGGCGCGCCTTTTTCGGAAATGGATTTTGCGTCATGCCGACGACGACCACGCGGTGCGCCGCGATCAAGCGCTTCACTTGCTCGACTTGCTCTTGGCGGTACGTCGCGATCTTTTCTTGGATGGCGGGATGGATCTTGGCTTCGGGGAATGTGTCACGCATGGGGGATGTCGCCGTTCGATATGGTTGAGACGCGGGTTCGTTGCTTTGACTACGCCGTGGGCGGCGCCTTTGTTTCTCGGCATTTGACGGCGGTTTTTCCGCGCTCTCCGCGGCGTTCTCGCGAACTGGCGCACACCTCCGCAAAGCTCATGCTAGACCGAGCGCGCTTTGTCCCTGCTCGAAGTCGCCAATCTGGCATTCGGTTACAGCAATGAACGGCTGTTTCAAGACGTGAGCTTTCGTCTCGATCTCGGCGAACGCGCGGGCCTCGTCGCGCCGAATGGCGCTGGAAAGAGCACGCTTTTGCGCGTCATCGCCGGTGAGCTCGATCCCGACGAAGGCTCGGTCACGCTGAAGAAAGGCGCGACGCTCGGCTACTACCGACAAGGCCACGAAGTGCGCGCCTCAGGCACGGTGATGGACAACTTGCTCGCCGGTTTCGGCGACATGTTGCAACTTCGCCACGAGCTGGCGCGCGCCCAAGAAGAAGCCGCGAGCGGCGAGGCAGCGGCGCTCGATCGCTTGTCGAGCGCGATGGATCGCTATCAGCACGCAGGCGCGGATCAACTCGAGCGGCGCGTGGAAATGATCGCGATGCGGCTCGGCTTTGCGCCACGCGATCTCGAACGCGACGTGCGCACACTCTCCGGCGGCGAACGCGGGCGTTTGTCACTCGGCGTGGTGCTCGCGGGCGAACCCGAAATGCTGTTCTTGGACGAGCCCACGAATCACCTCGATTTGGAGACGATCGAGTGGCTGGCGTCGTATTTGACGAGCTGGCGTAGCGCGGTACTCGTCGTCTCGCACGATCGCGCGTTTCTCGATGCGGTGTGCCCGATCACCATGGAGCTCGGCCGCACCACGTTCCGAAGCTATCCCCTGCCCTACACGCAGTACCACGAAGAACGCGCCGAAGATCTCGAGCGCGAGCGCCGGCTCGCGGAAGAACAAGCCACGTTCATCGCCAAGACCGAAGATTTCATCCGCAAGAACATCGCGGGCCAAAAGACCAAGCAGGCGCAATCGCGCCGCCGCATGCTCGAAAAGCTCGATCGCATCGATCGACCGGAAGACGTCTGGGCGCGGGCCGAGCGCGTGCGCTTTCGCTTCGCGGAAGTGCCACGCAGCGGCGACATCGTGCTCGATGCCAAAGGGCTGGCCGGCGTGCGCGGCGAAAAGGAGCTCTTTTCCGGCTTCGATTTGTTGCTCCGCCGCGGAGACCGGCTGTGCGTCGTCGGGCCGAACGGCTGCGGCAAATCCACGCTCTTGAAATTGCTCGCGGGCCGCGGCGAAGCGTGCGATCGCGGCGACGTCAAACGTGGCACCAATTTGTACGACGGTTATTTCGACCAGCACCTCGGCTCGCTCGACCCGACCCAGACTGCGGTCGAAGAAATCCGCAGCGTGCGCGGCGATCTCAACGTCGACGGCGCGCGCCAATACCTCGCGCGCTTTCGCTTCTACGGCGACGACCCGCTGCGCCGAGTCTCGAGTTTTTCTGGTGGCGAGAGCACGCGGCTCGCGCTGGCAAAACTCTTGCTCGAACCGCGCAATCTTTTATTTTTGGATGAGCCGACCAATCACCTCGACATTCCGGCGGCGGAAATTCTGGAAGAGGCGCTGATCGGGTTCGAGGGCACGGTCGTGCTCGTCTCGCACGATCGGCGTTTTCTCGAGACGGTGACCACACGCACGGCGAACTTCGGTCCGGGCGGTATCGATCTTTACGACGGCGGTTTCAAGGATTACTCCGAGGCGAAACTGCGGAAGCTCGCGGCGGAGCAAGCGCTCGCGCGCGAGCCGGCGCAAAAGCGGCAACAGCAACACGACGAGGAGCGCGGTCGCGCTAAGCAAAAGAAACAAAAACCGAGCGCTCCGCCGTCGCCCCGGCCGCACCAGGAAAACCCCAAAAAAGAAGACGCGAAGGACCTCTCCCGCAAGCGAAAACGAGTGCGAGAGCTCGAGCTTGCAATCCAAAAAGGAGAGGAGCAGCTTGAGCGCTACCGCTCGGCGTTGCGAGAAGCGAGTGGCGGAAACTGGGCAGAGCTTCATGATCTGGCAAACAAGGAACGCAGCTTGGCGAGCGAGATGGAGCGCTTGATGCAGGAATGGGCGACGCTTTCGGAGGCGGTCGCCCGCGCGGAAGCGAGGGGCGCGTGATGGGTTTGGGTGTGCGCGCGGCGCGCGGATTCCGGCGTGGTGGCGGACTGATTTGCGCGCTCGCGCTGGCGCTCGCGGCCTGTCACAAGCAAGCGCCTCCAGCGCAAAGCGACGACACGGGCGCGGCGCCACAAGCAAGCGAGCTGCCGCCGCTCGAAATCAAAGACGACACGCCGAACTTGCTCCTCACTTGGATCGACGACAAAGGCGACTTTCACGTCGTGGAAAAGCCGGCGGACGTGCCTCAGGAAAGCCGCGACAACGTGCGCGTGGTCGTGACGACACGCGAAGAGGGCACCGGCAAATTGGTCTATGTCGCGAACATGAACGAAGTGACGCCCGCTGGCGCCTACCGCGTGAAAACGATGACGCGCGCGGCCTGGGACGAACTCGGCGCGAGCAAGCGCAAAGCGCGGCTCGAAGCGCTGGCACCGAGCGCAGTGCCGTCAGCTTCGGATTCGGTGGCGAGCGCGGCGCCAGGCGCTTCGGGCGCAGGCAAGAATCTGTCGGGCATCACCGCGATCATCTACGGCGCGTCCTGGTGCAAACCGTGTCACGACACCGCGCGCTACTTGAAGCAACGCGGCGTCACCGTGATCGACAAAGACATCGAAGAAAACGAAGTCGCCGCCGCCGAAATGCGCCAAAAGCTCGCACGCGCCGGTCGCTCGGGCTCGAGCATTCCGGTGATCGATTTGATGGGTCAAATCATGGTCGGGTTCAACCCGAACGCGATTGACCAAGCCATCGAAGCGGCGCGGAGTGCGAAGCCTCTCTGAGTTTTCGGGGCTTGTATTGTTTCTGATAGGTGGTCGCGTCTTGGGATTGTTTGGCCCTACGCGCGCACGGCGCTTGGCCGCTCGCGCGTCCAGCGGCGCGACGGGCGCCTGTTCACACCGCCCAATCAAGTTGCTTCTGCAACTTTGTTTTGGCGTCGAGCACGCACGCCCGAGCTATTCGAAAACCACCGTTTTATTGCCGTAGACGAGCACGCGATCTTCGAGGTGCAGGCGCACTGCGCGGGCGAGCACGACTTTTTCGAGGTCGCGACCTTTGCGTACCAAGTCGTCGATTGAGTCGCGGTGGGAGCAGCGCACTACGTCTTGTTCGATGATCGGGCCTTCGTCGAGGACGGCGCTGGCGTAGTGCGCAGTCGCGCCGATTAGCTTCACGCCGCGTTGATACGCCTGGTGATACGGCTTGCCGCCGACGAATGCCGGCAAGAACGAGTGATGGATGTTGATGATTTTGCCCTCGAACCCCAATACGAACTCGGCGCTCAAGATCTGCATGTAACGCGCGAGCACGACCAGATCGATCTCGGAATCATCGAGCAACGCGCGCTGCCGCGCCTCGGCATGGGGCTTATTTTCTGCTGAAACCGGCACCAGTTCGAAGCGCACGCCGAACTGCTGCGCGACCTTTTCGAGCTCTGGGTGGTTGCTCAGGATCAGCGGTAAATCGCAGTGGAGCTCACCGCTTTGGTGGCGCAAGAGCAAATCATAAAGACAATGGTCGTACTTCGAGACGAAGATCGCGACACGCTTTTTGACGTTTTGGTAACGAAGCTCGTACTGCATCCCGAAGCGCCCGGCGACTTCGCGGATCGCGCGCTCGAGCGTGCCGCGATCGGTTTGCAGATCCGAAAGGTCGAAATGCAGGCGCTGAAAAAACTGCGCTGCGACCGAATCCGTGTGTTGATCCGAATCGAGGATGTTGGCGCCGTGGCCGTACAACACTTGAGCGAGTGCCGCGACGATCCCGCGCCGGTCCGGGCAGGAGACGAGCAGCGTGGCGCGCTGTGCTGACGAAGAGCTCATGACGGAAACTTATAGCGCGAAATCAGCGCGCGAGTGGCCCGCGCGCCTGTGCGCTAACGCGCACTCGCGACGCTAAATGCCCCGGACGAAATCCCCAAAAACAGCGCGCGCAGCGCGGCGGCTTCGGCCGCTTCGCCTTGGCTTCGCGCCTGCTTCAAAATCGAGCTCGGCGGAACGCCGCTCGCCACGCGATCGAAGAGGTGAGCTTCCTCGACGCTGAGCCCGAGCTGGCTGCGCTGCAAATGCAAGATCGGTCGGCATTCGAGCGGCGGCGGACCCTGCTCGGCGCTAGGCGCAAAACCGGTCAAGAGCTGCGAGAGCTCGCTCACGGGGTAAGCGGCGCGCACGGCCTTGGCGACGAATTCGGTGGCCGAGACCGGCTGGGCCAACGCTTCTTCACCACTCAACGCATTTTCGACGAAGCACAGATCGCCTTCATGGAAGCGAAGCAGCGACGTCAACCGTTGCAAGCGCTGCTCGAACAAAGCGGCGTACAAGTCGCGCTCGCTGACGAGACCCGAGGAGAGCAAGGCGCGACCGAGCGGCAAGCCCGCGCGATGCGCTGTTTCCACGGCTTGATCGAGCTCGGCTTCGTGCAACGATCCAGCTCGAATCAGCCGGGCACCGAGTAACTCTTCGGGGTTAGTCGACGCGCTCGCGGCCGGCGCGCCAGAGACCAGATAAATGCGCTCTTGCTCGCGCCCGTGGCGCACGCACAAGAGGCCGGTTTTGCGCGTCGCGGCCAGTCGAAACAGGTGCCAGGCGAGCGAGTTACGCTCGACTGCGTGGCGCTCACTCGCGAACAACGCCACCGGATCGAAGAAGCGATACGGGGCGCGCGCAGCCAAGAGCCCGAGCTCGTGCACCGCGCTGAGCGGCAAGAAGGACGCTCCCGCGCGCGAGACTTCGGTGTCTGCACCGGCGCGCGCCGTTGCGATCATCTCGAGCAAGCGCGCCAGCCGAAGTGGCCCGACGATCGTGCCACCCGGACGTCGAATGCGATACGAAGGCCCCGCGTCGGCGTTCGCGAGCTCGAGCGAAGCGCGCGGAGCGATCTGCGGCCGCGCGCCCGCATTCGCCGTCGGCTGCTCCGAGCCACGCGCGAACCCGTGTGGCGTGCGCTTCGATTCGACGCCGCTCTTCAGCGAAATTAGGCCCAGATCGCCGAGCCAGAGCACGAACTCGTCCGCGCCGATCCAAGCCGCATGCTCTTTCGCAATCGTTTCGAGCTCGAGCGCGAGTTCGCGCGCCGAATCCGGGCGCTGATTCGCGTCGCGCGACAACACGCGGTGCAGGACTTGCTTCATGCGACTCGGCAGGTGGCGAGCGCGATCGATCGCGCTCAGATCGCCGCGATGCAAGCTCGCCAAGATTTCCAGATCCGAGATGCCGGGGAAGAGCGCCTCACCGAGCAAGAGCTCCGTCAGCACGACGCCGAGTGAAAACAAATCGCCACGCGCGTCGACTTCGGCGCCGAGCGCTTGCTCCGGCGCGATGTAGCCGAGCTTGCCTTTGATTTCGCCCGGGCTCGTGCGCAAATCGAACTCGGCGCTTTGCACGATGCCGAAATCGGCGACCAGCACGCGGCCCGATCGATCGATCAAAATGTTGTTCGGTGCGACGTCGCGGTGCACGAGCCCGAGCGCGCGGCCCGATTCGTCCGCGAACTCGTGCACGTGGCTCAGACCCGACAGCACTTCGCGCGCGATGAACAGCGCCGGACCGAGCTCGACTTTGCGCCGCCGCGCCGCGACCGCGGAAAACAAGTCGGCACAGGAGAGTCCGTCCACGAACTCCATCACCAGATAGAGCGCGCCTTCGTTGTCCCCGAAGTCGACGACCTCGACCAAGTTCGGGTGACTCAGCGCCGCGTGCAGCCGCGCTTCGTGACAAAACATCTGCACGAGCTGGGGGTCGCGCGCGAGTTGCGGCAAGATGCGCTTCAGTGCGAAACGCTTGCTAAAGCCGTGCGCGCCGACACGGCGCGCTTCATACACTTCGGCCATACCGCCCGTCGCCAGGCGGCGAACCAGCTCGTACTCGCCGAGCCGCTCGTTACTGAGTAGTGGGCGAGAGGCCACCAATTTATGAAGGTATCACTTCGCGCGCCCGGTGAGACCCCCGGACTCTCGTAAAATCCGCGGACGACAAGCACGCCTCTGCCATGAGCCCGCGACAAGTGCTCCCGCACATCTGCGTGAAATGTGCGCCGTGCCGCGCGCACCTGGTGCGAGGACGTGATTCGTTGTTAGATTTGCGGAGTGACCGTGACAGGCCCTACCGACACCGTACTTCGCGCCATTACGGACGACGGCGCTTTCCGCGTGATTACCGCCCGCACCACCAACACCGTACGCGGCGCAATCGAAGCCCAAAACGCCACTGGCCCGACCGCGCGCTACTTCGGAGATTTACTGACTGCGTCGATCTTGTTCCGGGAAACCATGGCACCCAACCTGCGCGTCCAGGGCATCATCAAAGGGTCGGACGGCACGGGCAGCTTGGTCGCCGATTCGCACCCGTCCGGCCAAACCCGCGGGCTCATTCAGCTCAAAGGCGAAAGCAGACAAATCGAGCTCGGCCAAGGCGCGGTGCTCCAGTTGATGCGCACGCTGCCGAACGGCCGCATCAACCAAGGCGTGGTCGAAGTGCCGCAGCAAGGCGGCATCTCGCAGTCGCTCATGGCCTACATGCAGAGCTCGGAACAAGTGTTCTCGATGCTCGCGCTCGGCACGGTGTTCGACGGCGACCAAGTCGTCAGCGCGGGCGGTTACATGGTGCAGCTCTTGCCGGAAGTCGGCCGCGGCCCGCTGATGGTCATGACCGAACGGCTGCGCGACTTCGAATCGATCGATCTGCAGCTCTCGAGCGCGCAATTTACGCCGACCTGGCTCTTGGACGAGCTACTTTTCGGTATGCCGTTCACGCGGCTCGAAGAAAGCCCGGTGCGTTTCGAGTGCTGGTGCGATGAACTACGCGTGGTCTCGGCGCTCGCCAGCTTGAGCCGAGACGACCTCGAGCATCTGCTGTCGACGAACGAGGTTTTGGAGATCGCCTGCGAATACTGCAAGCGCGATTTTCGGATTGCGCCGGCGCGGCTGCGCGGCTTACTCGAGCAGAGTTAACGCTTTTCTTTAGGGCTCTCTGCAATGCCGCTCTCTCGTTTCGTGTTTGCCGGCCTTGCCGGCTGTTTGGTTGTCGCCTGCGGCGGCAGCACGCCACAATTGCCGGCCGAGCCGATCGCGACGGCGCGACCCAGCGCCTCACCCATCAACCTCAAAACGACGCTGAGCGTCCTCGGGCTCAACGATTTGCATGGTCGGTTGCGCGCGCTGCCCGCGTTCTCCGGCTACGTCGAGAACGTGCGCCGCGCGCGCGCGGCAGACAACGGCGGCGTCGCGCTGGTCGACGCGGGCGACATGTTTCAAGGGACCCTCGAGTCGAACTTGAGCGAAGGCGCGTCTATACTCGACGCTTACCGCGCGCTCGGCATGAGCGTCGCGACGCTCGGCAATCACGAATTCGATTTTGGGCCCGAAGGCACCAGCCCCGGCGATCCACAAGGCGCGATCCGCGCCCGCATTCGCGAAGCCGCATTCCCGATTCTGTCCGCGAATTTGGTTCAACGCGGCACGCACGATGCGCCAACCTGGGACAAATTCCAGCGCTCGGTGATGCTGCCGATTGCCGGCGTGCGCGTGGGTTTCGTTGGGCTGTTGACGCGCGAAACGCCCAGTATCGTCAATGCCGCTTGGTTCGCGGGGCTCGACGTGGACCCGCTCGAACCCGCGCTCGAACGCGAAGCACGCGCGTTGCGCGCTTCCGGCGCCGAAGTCGTGATCGCGGTCGCGCACGCAGGCGGTGACTGCAAGAACTTCAACGACCCGAACAATTTGTCGAGCTGCTCGAAGGAAGCGGAAATCTTCGCGGTCGCGCGCGCGCTGCCCGCGGGGCTCGTGGACGCGATCTTCGCCGGCCACACGCACGCGGGCGTGGCGCAAATCGTGAATGGCATCCCGATCGTGGAAGCGTACTCGAGCGGACGCGCCTTCTCGCGGATCGACATCGTGCTCGACGCGGGCACGCACCGGATCAACGAGCGCCACGTTTTTCCGCCTCACGATCTGTGCCCCAAACTGGCCGAGGGCGGCGACTGCCCGCTCGGCAGCTACGAGGGCCAAGCCGTGGTCGAGGATCCGGCGTTGATCAGCACGATCGAGCCGGCGCTCGAACGCGCGGAAAAATTGCGTAAAACGCCGCTCGGTAGCACGCTCAGCGACGTATTTCACGGCGAGCACAGCAAGGAATCGCCGCTCGGGAATTTGTTCGCCGATCTGCTGCGCGAAGACGTCAAAGGCGCAGACTTGGCGATCGTGAATGGGGGTACCTTGCGCAGCGATTTGCCCGCGGGTCCGCTCGACTACGGCGCGCTGTTCGAAGCGATGCCTTTCGACAACCTGGTCGCGACGGTTCGCCTGAGCGGCGCCGAGCTCAAAGCGCTGCTCGCCGCGCACCTTTCACGGGACGCGCACGGCATCGTCTCGCTGAGCGGCATTCGGCTGAGCGCGCGCTGCGGCCATTCAGGGCTCGAGCTGAAGCTCTTTCGCGCGAACGGCAAACCGATCGCGGACAAAGAAATGCTCGTGGTCGCCACCAGCGACTATTTGGCGACCGGCGGCGACGACTTGTTCACGCCGCTCAAGCTGCCCCCCGATCGCACGCAAATCGACAGCACGAAGGCGTTCCGCGACGCGCTCGCCGCATCGCTCAAGCATCACCCGCAACTGTCGCCGAAGGACAAATCGCTGTTCGATCCCGCGCATCCACGCCTCGAACTGAGCTCACCGCGGCCGATCATCTGCTCCAATTGACCGACCGCGCGGGTCGAACTACTAGCCTACGGAACACTTTCCCGTTCGATTCATCAAGGAGCAATCCCATGGCAGTTTCCAAAGCTTCCGCTAAGTGGTCCGGCACGCTCAAAGAGGGTTCGGGGTCGATGAAGGGCGGCACGGGCTTCTTCGAAGCACCGTTCACGTTCCTTTCGCGCTTCGAAGGCGCCACCACGGGCACCAACCCGGAAGAGTTGATCGGCGCCGCGCAAGCCGGCTGCTTCTCCATGTTCCTCGCCGCGCAGCTCACCAACGCCGGTCACGCGCCGACGAGCATCGAAACGACGGCTACGGTGCATCTGGGCGCGGGCCCCGCAGTCACCAAGATCGAGCTCGAAACGCACGCGGTCGTGCCGGGTGCCTCGCAAGCGCTGTTCGACGAAAAGGTCGCCTTCTCCAAGGCCAATTGCCCGATCTCGAAGGCGCTCGCGGGCGTGCCGGAGATTGTCGTAAACGCCAAGCTCGGTTGAGCTCGGCGTGCGACATGCGCCTCGAAGGCTGCCGCGAATCGTCGCGGCAGCCGCGGCGCTCTCGGCGCTGAGCGCGGCGCGCTAACGGATCAAGATTCTTCCGGCCCGGGTTTCAGCGGCTGTTTCTTGAGCTTGCCGGCTTCGAACTCGGCCTCGACATCCGGATCGACTGCGGCTTTTTTTGTCGACGGCGCTTCCGCCTCGTCCTCGGCGTCTTCCTCTTCCTCTTCTTCGTCCGTCGTTGCGTCGGTCTCTTCTTCTTCTTCTTCTTCGTCTTCATCG